>JAISMU010000106.1 GCA_031276635.1 Deltaproteobacteria bacterium
TTCATTGAAGCGCCTGAGTCTTGAATTTATCAAAATCTGACGGCTGACGTCAGGAAGATGAGTTTTTTCAATACTTTTTAATTATATCCTTTTGTTAAGTAGAGGTCAATAACCCGCGAACCCGCGATGGCGTGGCCTAAATCCAACTTTTGGTTTTACTAAAAAATATATAATTTACTACATATATAAATTAAAAATAACTAAATATAAAAAATAATAGAAGATTTCCGAAGTTATAAACTTAATCCAGGCTTCTGATAAGGCCAATTCTCGAATAATGTTATAAAAAAATCGACGGACTTTCAAATGAATCGCCGTTAAAAGCCTATAACGGCCAAGTTATTCGTTAAAAGAACTTCTCCATTTCTTCGGGAATGTTGAGTGTCGGCCCGGGCCTCAATCCGTTTCGCGCCTGTTCCGGCTTGTCCGCTAATGAGCCTTCAAGAGGTCAGAGCTGGAGAAGCGTTCTGACGTTGGTCTTTAGCCATTTTATTCAACGTAGACTCTGAACCGTAAAATCCAGAGCCTGACCCTGGTAACCATGGGGGCTATTTCAAACCCCCCCCCCTTTTTTTTATCGTGGGTGAACGGTTACCAGTTAAGAGCTCATGGAATCCAAAAATTCCTTATTCGACTTGCTCCCTCGCATCTTATCCAGCAAAAATTCCATGCTGTCCACCGGGTTCAAGGGGCTCAAGAGCTTTCTGAGGATCCAGATGCGGTTGAGCTCCTTTTCGGTCAGAAGCAGATCCTCTTTGCGGGTCCCGCTGCGGTTGATGTCCATGGCCGGGAAGATCCGCTTGTCGCTGAGCTTGCGATCCAGATGAATCTCCATGTTCCCGGTGCCCTTGAACTCCTCAAAAATGACCTCGTCCATGCGGCTGCCAGTGTCGATCAGGGCCGTGGCGATGATGGTCAGCGAGCCCCCCTCCTCGACGTTGCGGGCCGCCCCAAAAAATCTCTTGGGCCGATGCAGGGCGTTGGAGTCCACCCCACCGGAAAGGATCTTGCCCGAGGGCGGGACCACGGTGTTGTAAGCCCGAGACAGACGGGTGATGGAGTCGAGGAGGATGACCACGTCCCTTTTATGCTCCACCAGGCGCTTGGCCTTCTCAATGACCATGTCGGCCACCTGGACGTGCCGGGTGGCCGGCTCGTCAAAGGTGGAGCTGATGACCTCCCCAGAGACCGACCGTTGCATGTCTGTCACCTCCTCGGGCCGCTCATCGATCAGAAGCATGATTAGGGCCACGTCGGGGTGATTCTTGGTAATGCTGTTGGCGATGTTCTGCAGGAGAATGGTTTTGCCGGTCCGGGGCGGGGAGACAATCAACCCGCGCTGGCCCTTGCCAATGGGGGTCATCATGTCCATGATCCGCATGGAGAAGTTTTTGGTTTCCGTCTCCAGCCGGATGCGCTCGTCCGGGTACAGGGGGGTGAGGTTGTCAAACAGGATCTTGTCCCGGGAGACCTCCTCGGGGTCCTCGAAGTTGCAGTGCTCCACCTTCAGCAGGGCGTAGTACCGCTCGCTCTCCTTGGGAGGGCGAATCTGACCCGAGACCGTGTCGCCGGTGCGCAGGTTAAAGCGCCTAATCTGGCTGGGCGAGACGTAGATGTCGTCCGGCCCGGGCAGATAGTTGGACTCCGGGGCCCTGAGAAAGCCGAACCCATCGGGCAACGTCTCCAGGACCCCGCCGCCAAAGATCATGCCGTTATGCTCGGTCTGGGCCTGCAGGAGAGAAAAGATCAGCTCCTGCTTGCGCAGGCCAGTGGCGTTTTCGATCTTGAACTCCTTAGCCAGAGCGGTCAGATCGGCAATTTTCATCTGCTTGAGTTCGGATAAATCCATTTTTTCAGTCATACACGGGATCCTGAAAGGAAAAGCCACCCGCCCGCTCCAGCCGGCTCAGCCGGCCACCGGGGGAAGCCAAAACGCCATGCTCCCCAAGCCAAAGGGCGCGGTCAGGAAACTTGGCGGGTTAATTGGGCTAACCAAGAAGGTTGGCCAAATACCAAAGGTTATGTTGGTGAGTGTCAGATATATGATTTGAAACCAGGAGTTAATTCAAATGGAATAGAACAAAATAAGACAGGAAAGGCTTTGGATCGCCTTGATCCTTATCCAGCCAGATTTTTTTTTCCCTGAGTGATTGACGATAACCTAATAAAAAAAAAAAATCAAGATTTCCGACCCTGGGCGCCTGGACTCCCGGGCCCGGTCTCAAATATCCGCGCCGATCCCGATAAGATTTATTATCACTAATGGATAGCTTTTAAGAAGGATATTGATTTTTGGGGTTTAACTTAATAACTTTTTTAAAACCTAATTTTTTCCCGCAATTTTTCAAACCCAAAAAAGGTTGGCGACAATGGCGGTTTTATACTGATTATCAGCCCAAAAGTCAAGATTTTTTTTGGCCAAACCCAGAATCGGCTAAAAAAAATTTTTCGGGCTGACCTTTTCGCCCTTAAACCGACCGAATCAGGCGCCGGCTCGCCCCAGCCCAGGCCCCAGACCGAGCCAGGCGGCCCGGTCTGGGGGGATCGGTCGGGGCTACCACCCCGGAAACCGGCTAAAACTAAAACAGCTAAACTTGAGCTCCCTCCCGGTCCCGGGCCTCAAAAGCCTCGCGCCGGGCGAGGGCTGTCGGGGTCGGAGCCTGACGCTTATTCAAAGCCTGGAGCTGACTCTTGACGCGCTCAATCAGCTCAATGGCCCCGGGCCTAGTCCTTGAGAGCCAGAACCACCAAGGGCTGTCGCTGGGCTCCAGATCGTAACGACTGGCCACCTCCAGGCTGGCTTGAAACCCAGGCACGTCCCAGGTGGCCAGAACCGCGGCCGTGGCCAGTTTTCTTTCCAGAAGCCGCCGGGTCAGGCGCTCCATGATCTGGGCGAGAAAATAGCTTAACCCGGCGGCCAACCACAGGCAGGGAACCAGAACCGGGGAAAACTCCAGGGGAAACCGCCACAAAAGGCCCAGGCTCCCCAGAAAGACCAGGGCCAGGGGGGCGGTAAGGCTCATGATGAGGGCCCGTAATATGAGGGTCAGGCTCTCGGCCTTGACCAATCGACCCAGGGTGGCCATGACCAGCCGGTGTTTTAAAGCCCCCGGCGGCATGGTCAGGGCTTTCTCGGGAATGATGAGGTCTCGCCCGGCCACCCAGGGCCAGGGCGGCAAGGAGGTCTGGCCCAGATAGACCCGAAAGCCCTGGAGGGACCAGCCCGGCGACGATGGCAGAGAGCGCAGGATGCTGACCAGATTGTCCGGGATTTCCCGGGGCTCAACTGGCCGAAAACGCTGGGGAAAAAACCGCGGCTCCAGGCTCGCCCAGATCCAGGGCAGCCAGACCACGAGCTGCGCGGCCAGAAACAAGCAACCAGCCCACCAGCCCAGGCTGATCCCCCTCAGCGAGATCAACAGGACGTAACTCACCGTTACTAGACCCAGAAACCAGGCCAGCTCCCGAGCCAAAATGGCTCGCCACCGCTGGCCCAGCGACCGATTGTCCAGGCCGAAGGCTCGGCGAGCCTGAGATCTGGCCAAAATGACCGGCCAACGGGGCAGACCCGCGGCCACCGCCAGAAACACTATCGACTCCAGTGGCCCCAGAGCCCACCCCAGGGAGCGGGTAGTCAGGGCCATGGCTCCCAGAGCCAGGCCCAACAGGGCCATTATATGGGCCATCAGGCCCAGACTGACCATCAGAAGGCTGAAGATCTCCGGTCTCTCCCCCGCCCCGCTGATAGCCGCCAGACGGTTGAACATATATTCCTCCCGGCCGCGAGGGCCTGGCTCTATGCCACGCCCGGGGGGTCAGACCTTGGGGCGCCTGGCTCCCAGGCCATAGGCTTGGATTTTAGTGATGAGGGCCCGACGGCTCAGCCCCAGTAGCTCGGCCGCCTTGGTCTGGTTGCCGTCCTTAAGGCTCAGGGCCCTTTTGATGAGAGTCTCCTCTGTTACGCGCAAGACTTCCCGGGTGGCCAGTTTGAGGTCCACCCAATCCTCCGGCAGCCGCACGGCCACCCCCTCGGTCTCAATCTCGATCGGGGGAGCGGCCGTTGGCCCGAAAGGCAGATCCGCCGGCCCGATGACCGACCCATCGCTCATGATGGCCGCCTGCTCCATGACGTTGCGCAGAGCCCGGACATTGCCACTGAAGGTCTGGGCGGCCAGCAGCCTTAAAGCCGCCGGGGAAAGGGTTTTGGGGGCCAGCTGGTTTTTCTTGACCGCCTCGGCCAGAAAGTGAGTGGCCAAGAGCGGGATGTCCTCCGGCCGCTCCCTTAAGGGGGGGAGCCGGAGCCGGATGACGTTAAGCCGATAGTAGAGATCCTCCCGGAACCGGCCTTGGGCCACCTCCTCGGAAAGACGCCGATTGGTGGCCGCCACCACGCGCAGGTCGACCCGGCGGGGGACGTTTTCCCCGACCCGCCGGTATTCCTCTTCCTGGAGGAAGCGCAAAAACTTGACCTGGGTGTCCAGCGGCAGCTCGGTCACCTCATCCAAAAAGAGGGTCCCACCGTCCGCCTCGGCCAAAAGACCCTCTTTGGCCCGGTCCGCCCCGGTGAAGGCTCCTTTGGCGTGGCCGAAAAACTCGCTTTCCATGAGATTAGCCGGGATGGCCCCACAGTTGACGGCCACAAAGGGCTTGTCGCGACGGGGGCCGTGGCGATGGATGGACTGGGCGGCCAGCTCCTTGCCGGTCCCGCTTTCCCCGGTGATGAGGACTGTGGCTTTGGTGTCCGCCACTTTGGCGATCAGGGCGAAGACGTTTTTCATGGCCTGACTCTCGCCCAAAAAAACCCCGCTGTCGAGCCGCTCGCCCATCTCGCGCCGCAGGCGACGATTCTCGGCCACCAGCCGGCTACGCTCCAAAGCCTTCTCCAGAACAAGGACCATCTCATCCTCGTTGAAGGGCTTGGCGATGTAGTCATAAGCCCCGGCCTTTAAAGCCAGGATGGCCGTCTCAAGGGTGGCGAAGGCGGTGACCACGATGACCACCAGCTCCGGGGCCGTCTCCTTGATCCGGGCCAAAAGACCCAAACCATCAAGACCGGGCATGTGCAGATCCGTTAAGACCGCGTCAAACGACTCCTTGGCCAGAGCCTCCAGGGCTTCCTCGCCCGAGGCGGCCACCCGGCAGGCGTAACCCTTCTTGCCCAGCATGATGGACATGATCCGCCGGATGTGCTCCTCATCGTCAACTATTAATATAAGAGGAGCCGTCATGGTTGGCCCGCCCGTCGCCAGTGAATGGCGAAGTCGGCTCCCTCGCCCGGGGCCGAGGTCAGCTCCAGCCGCCCGTGGTAGCTGTCGACAATCCGTTGGCAGATGGCCAGGCCCAGACCGGTGCCCTGACCCGGAGGCTTGGTGGTGAAGAAGGGATCAAAGACCCTTTTGCGGACCTCCTCGGTCATGCCGGGGCCATTATCCCGCAAGCGCAGAATCACCTCCCCGCCCTCGCGCCGCAGCCCCACCGTCAAGGTGGGCGGGGGCGCGGTCTGCCCGGCCATGGCCTGCGCGGCGTTCATGGCGATGATGATGACCACCTGGGTCAGATGGTCGCGGTCCATGGTCACCAGATACTCCCCCTGGGGCTCAAAATCATATTTGATGGTGAGGCGAGCCATGCCTCGCTGGGAGCCCAGCATGCTCAGAACCCGCGGGAGGGTCTCGGCCAAGCTGACCGTCTCCGAGATCCCCTGGGAGGGCCGGGAGTAGTCCAGAAGCTCCCTTAAGATCTTCTGGATCCGACCGGTCTGATTGAGGATGGCGGCCAGGTACTCCTTTCTTTCCCCTTCGCTATCGGCTCCCGCGTTATCGGAGACATCAGCCAGGATCTGAGCGTAACCAGAGATGGCTGACAAAGGATTGCCTATCTCATGGGCCACCCCGGCGGCCAGGAGCCCGATGGAGGCCAGCTTCTCCGAATGCAGCAACTGTCGCTCCAACTGCCGCCGCTCGGTCAAATCGCTGACCATGAGCATGAAGGAGGGACTCTCGGGGCTCTGGCTCCAGACCGCCGAGCCCTCGGCTCGGGAGGTGGAGATGAGAGCCACCCGTCGCTCCCCCCAACTGGAACGCAACCGGGCCTCCAGAATCCGGTCCACCGGAGGGGGGCCGCCAGGAGCCCAATCGGCCAGTTCCGGGGCCTCCTCCAAAAGGAGCCGGAATTCCTGGCCAGTCAAATCCTCACGGCTGTAGCCCCACTGGCCGGCTTTGCGATTGGCGTAAGTCACCCGCCCAGTCTCGTCCAAAATGAGGATGGCGTCATTGGCGGTCTCCAGGAGGCGCTCTAGGTAGTCAGAGGTCTGGCGGGCTCGCCGCTCCGAGTCCACCAGCATCTGGTTGGCTCGGGTCAGGTCGTCAAACAGGAGCACGTTGGAGAGGGCCGCGCTGGCCTGGTCGGCCATGATGGAGAGCATCCGCTCGTTTTCCGGGGTAAAGGCCTGACCGGGCGGGCGGGAAAGAGTCAAAAGACCGAGGAAGCGGTTCCGGGTGGCCAGGGGAACTTGAGCCAGGGCCCGCGAGCCTTCCGTTGGGGAGCCCAGGGGATCGAGCTCAGCCGAAGCCTCGGCCCAACCCCGAACCTTGAGGGCCCCCTCTGGGGCGGGCTCAAAGAAACCCGCCTCCCCCGTCCCCTGGGCGCTTTCAAGCCAACCCGCGAGGGCCCCCTCCGCCAGAGCCCCGAGCCAGGGGGCGGCGGTCGGCGGGTAAAAAACAAACTCCTCGCGGTCCGAAAAATAGGCGGCTCGCGGTAAAAGGCCCCCACCCTCGGGGTCATAGAGGGACAAGCTCAAGCGGTCAACCTCAACCTCGTGGGCCACCACCGCCATCAGAGCCTGAGCCAACGACTCCACAGTCAAGGCCGAGCGCAGGGCGTCACCGACCCGGCGAACCAGGGATAACTCCTCGAGCTTCTGGTCGTAGCGCGCATAAATCTCGGTGAGGGTGCTTTTGTATATGTCCAGCTTGGCCTGCAGCTCGGCGAAACGGCTCTTGTCCAATCCCATCGCCAGCGCCCCTCCGGCCCAGGCCGGGGGCTGGCCGCGCCAGACCCCTTGGCCTTGGTTTATTATACCCCAAAAAAGCCCTTGCCCCCAGCTAGACCGACCAGGCGCCTTTAAGCCGCCACCACAAAAAAAACCGGCTGGCCCACCTGGCCAGTCCGCTAAAAATACTCATGACTTACAATGGTTTCCGAACGCTCCGGGCCCACCGACACCAGGGCGGTCGGTCGACCGACCAGCTTTTCCACCAACCGCAGGTAAGTCTGGGCCGCGGCCGGCAGATCGGCCAATTTCCGGGCTCTCTGGATATCCTCGCTGAAACCCGGGACTGTCTCGTAAACCGGTCGACAGCGGGCCAGATCCCGGAAGTCAGCCGGGACCTGGTCCAGGAGCTGACCGTCCAGCTCGTAATGGCAGGCGATCTTAAGCTCTTTCAGGCCGCTTAGGACATCCAGCTTGGTTACGGCCAGCCTCTCCACCCCACACAGCCGGACCGCTGAGCGGACCACCACCGCGTCCAGCCAGCCACAGCGGCGGGGCCGACCAGTGGTGGTCCCGAACTCCTGACCTCGCTGGCGGATAAACTCCCCAGTCTCGTCCCCAAGCTCGGTGGGAAAAGGCCCCTCGCCGACCCGGCTGGTGTAGGCCTTAACTAAGCCTAAGACATTTTCCAGCTCCCGCGGGGCCAGGCCCGTCCCCACGGCCACCGCCCCGGTGGTGGGGTTGGAGCTGGTAACGTAGGGATAAGTGCCGTGGTCCAGGTCCAATTGGACGCCCTGAGCTCCCTCAAAAAGAATATGGCGCCCAGCCGCCTGGGCTTTCTGGATGAGGTCAGCGGTGTCGGTCAGATAGGGAACCAGCTCCGACCTCCAGGGCTGAGCCCTTTTCAACAGATCCTCAACCTTTAAAGTCGGGACCCCGTAAAGATTTTGAAACAGGCAATTTTTTTCCCGCAGGGCCAGGGTCAGCCGGGCTCGCAAAACTTCCTCGGAGCGCAGATCTCCCAGCCGCAGACCAATCCGGGCGGCCTTGTCCTCATAAGTCGGGCCAATGCCCCGACCGGTGGTCCCCAAGAGTTGACCGGCGGAGTCTTTTTCCCGAGCCGAGTCCAGCAAACGGTGATAAGGCAGGATCATGTGGGCTTTGTCGGAAATCTTGAGGGTCGCCGGGCTGATCCGCGCCCCCCGCTCGTTTAAGGCCCGGATCTCCAGCAGCAGATCCTCCGGGTCAACCACCACCCCCGAGGCGATGACCGAGATCTTGCCCGGCCGCAGGACCCCGGAGGGAACCGTGTGGAGAGCGAAGGTCTGGTCTCCGACGACGAGGGTGTGGCCGGCGTTGTTGCCGCCCTGGAAACGGACTATGAGCTCGGCCCGGTCGCTCAGGAGATCGACCACCTTGCCCTTGCCCTCATCCCCCCACTGCGTCCCGATAATCGCCACGTTGGTCATAAAACTCCTCAAATCGACCCCAGATTGGGGTGGAGCTCGCTGGTTCCCGGCCGCCGCCAGCCAAGGCCATCTTCAAATATACTAAAGAGACTGAATTAAAGCAAAAAAAGCCCTCACCGCCTCGGGAATTCGCCTTTTGGGCGCCAGAATTTGACCCCCAAGGGGGCAACCCGAGAACCCTCCTGTTTTGGCCCGCCTGACTGGAGCCTGGTCAAGCTCGCCCTGGGCTCTGGGCGGGAAGAGGTCGGGTGTTCCCTATCCGCGGAACCGGCGGGACGGCGCCAGGCCAGGCTCAGATGGGTTTTTAAGCCCAGGCCCAGGCTCTTGGGGTTGGCCTCGGGAGAGGGAAAACTAAAACTTCGCCGACGTCTCGCTGGCTCAAAATTCAGGCGCTAATTAAGGAAAATAACTTGGCCCTGGTCAGGCCATCCAGAGTTTTCTCTAGCCGAAAAAGTCTAACACTGGGAAATTAATAAAAAAATTTGCGGCCGCTCTTGACGCGAAGTTACGGCGGCGGGCGAGGGTTAGGTCGCGAAAATAGAGTAACCACGCTGAATTAATAAAAAAATCTAGCCTGGTCAGGCTTGGGGACTTCAGGTCCTGGCCGGCAAGGCGGCGGCCCCATCAGGACAAGATTAAAAGGAAAAAATTGACATTTCGTGGCCCCCTCCCTTGGGCCCGGTATTTTGAGCGAATTTTATCGCGTGGGCGGGAGGAAAAAAAAGTTAGTCGCGCCGGACTGAGCGAAAAACAGGAATATTGGCTCTGAAAAATAACAGCTTTCCCAAACTGGCGAACTCCCAAGCCATTCAGAAAATTGAGCCTCAACCAAATTGAGCTAAAGTATTGCCCTGACCGGAAGACCCTCACTGAAGATGAGGAAAACAAGGCTTTAGCCGCTGTGGCCATGAAGTTGTTGTCTTCAGAGGATATAAATAAAAATTTAGCTGA
>JAISMU010000135.1 GCA_031276635.1 Deltaproteobacteria bacterium
ACCGCTTTCCCGGTCCGGGAGCCGATGTCAAAACCAATAACCACGTCATCAGTCAACTCGTTAAGCCGCCGAGGATCCAAAACCTCTTTAACCGCTACGCTCATTTTTCCAAACTCCAAGATTGAAATTGTTTATTTGTTTCTGATCTCTGTGTTCCGGAACATTTAATTCCAGAAAAATCTGTTCTGGCCCAATCTGTTCCCGAACTGGGGGCTTATAGCTGATTGACTCATCAGGCGGTCATCCCAGGCCTAAGACCTAACGCCTCAGGCGGCCAGCATCTCCACAAAAGCTTTAACCCTAGTCAAGACCTGGCCAGTCGGAGCCCCGGTCTGAAACGAGCCTTCCAGATTGATGCAGGCCAAGCCTTTTTCATGGAAGAAACGTCGCCACATCTCCCGATCCACCGAGGCGAAGGAGCAGCCAATATAGCCGTAGAGGATGACTCCCCTGGCCTTCAGCCTCTCCACCTCGGAATCCAGAACGTTCCGGGCGTAAACCCCGGCCCCGGCGGTGGAGTTATCGTAAACCCACCTGGCTATCGACTCCAGAGGCTCGATTTCTTCGCTGTAAAAACGAAATGGGACGCTCCGCAAACCGAGCAAGGCCCCGCCGGCCTGATCTATGGCCTCGTAAATCCCGAATTCCTGACCCGTGCCGCCGGCCCAGACCAGAGGGATGACCGCTTTGAGGTCCTTTTCTTTTACCGGGGTGTTTTCCAGTTCCACAATCAACTCGTCGATGGCCGCCTCGTATTCCTCGGGTTTGCCAAAATAATTGTTGAGACCGACGTTCAGGGTCAGAATGATGGCCAGGCTCTTCATGTAAAAAGGATGAGTCCGCCGTAGCTCCAGGACTTTCTTGAGTTTGACCAACAGCCGATTCTTCCGGGCTATCTCAAACCTGAGCCTGTCCTCGTCAACCCGCCTTTCCCCGGTCAGCCACTCGGCCACGTCCAACATCTGCTCAACTGTGAATTTAACCAATTGCTCAAGCCGCTCGCCCTCCACCGTGGGGCCCCGATAAATGACCTCACTGCTAAAGACGTCGTAGCCATGTTTTCTCATGACCTCCCAAGCCAGGTTAAACGGCTCGCAACTGGAGGCTACGCCCAGGATTTTGTCAATGGTCCCGGTCCCGCGCCTTTTGTGCCATTGGGCCACGGTGCATTTGACCATGGAGCAGGTCTCCACCGGGAACTGGTAGAAATCCTCGGCGATGAGCATGTCTTCCCGGGCGCTGTACCGCCCCATCTCGCTGTATGCCACCGGAATAACGCCCAGGGCGTAGAGCAGAACAGGCTGATAGCCGTTGGCCTGGCACCAGACCGCCGGTTGGCCGGCCTTAAAGGCCCTCTCCGAGCCGGGCACGTAATCCTCAGAGAGATCCAAGAGTTTTTTCACGGCCGGGGAGTAATCATGAACCTGCTTGGAGTAGGCGATGTACTCATTCTGGCTGCTGATATCCTCTGGCTCGGCGATTTTCCTGGCGAGATTGGTCATATTAGTCCTATCCAAAAAAATTAAGCTCATACCCAACTAAGACTACTTGTCAAGAAAAGGGAACCGTCCCCGTTCGCCCGCGATGGGTTGGAGCCCGCCCCAACCCTCTGGTGAGGAAGGGCGGCGACTCCCCTATTCTTGATCCTCCATTAAATGGCCAAAATCAGCCCTTGACCTCAGGCCGTCTTTTTGCCACGCTCCCGCTCGCTCAAGACCTCAATCAAGGCCTCCAACCGGGTTTTCAGCTGCCCTTGATCGCTTCTGGAGTAATCCAGGGCCACTTCCAGCACCGGAATGCCCAGGGTTTGGAAATGCTGGAAGAACTCATGCTTAACCTGGCCATAGCACGGGCAGAATTTCAGATACACGTACAATATGCCATCGACCCGAAACTCCCTGGCTAACTGACCCGAGATGGCGATCCGCTCTTCCAGGGGCTTCATCCTGGTGCAGGGGGACTGATCCAGATAGCCCTGAGCCAAGGAGGTATAGGGGTCGATTCTCTCATTGAGCTGGAAACTGACATTCCGAGCCCCGGTGCAGTGGTCCTCAATGACGATTCGGGCCCCCAGGGAATCCTCAACTATCTCCAGAAGGCGGCGATCCCCATCGGCCACGATGCCGCCAGCCATCATCAGCCGCAAAGGCGGTTTCTGATCAAAGCGGGCCACCGTGGCTAACCGGTGATACAGGTCCTCGTAAAGAGTCAGGAGCCTATCCGGGGGCAGATAGAAAAAGGCCTGGACAGCGTCCAGAAAATCGCGTCCCTTCAAAGGCGGGTAATCACTCTTGCGCAGATCCGAGATCTTTTTGAGAGTCTTCCGGACCAGGTTATAGAGCTTAATCCGATCGGAAATATCCTCTTCGCTGATCCGCCGGCCCGTCAACTTTTCCAAATCTTCTTTGAAGTTGATGATCTCAGTCCGATAATAATCCCGCGACGACTCCTTGTGCCGGATGCGAGGGAGATTATAGATTTCGGAGGGCCCGAAGAAATCCCCGATGGCTTCCCCCACCTTCTTGATGCAGTCGCAGGTGAAAAAGGTGTAAACCTTCTCCAAGGACTTGTTGAGAGGCACACCCTCCTTGAAGGCTCCCAAAATGCTTTTGGTGAAATCGCAGAAGACGCTTTGGGTGATCTGCTCGCCACTAGCGACGATCTCGGTGGAGCCCATCTTAAAAAGGCGCACATGATTGACCCCGGCCGCGCTCATGAGCTCCAAGGGCGTGTAGGAGCAGATGTAACCAACGTTGTGGCGACCGGTGGTCCCGGCCACAATGGCGGTCTGATGCCGGTTGACCTCGAAAACGATGTCCGAGAGATTGACGTTGACCTCGTCCACCTCAGGGCGATCGACCTTCACGGAGCTGGCGTTGGCGAACTGGCGAGCGTGAATGGCCGCCCCCAAGGCCCCGGCGAAAACCGCGTCCAGCTTGAAGGTGGAGACTGGGTAACCGACCAGGTCCTCAATGGCCTTGCGCATGCCCACGTTGTTGGCGACTCCACCTGAGAAGGCCAGATTGGGCTCAATGCCCACCCGGGACAGCAAATTCTTGACGCGCCGGGCGGTGGCCAGATGGATACCGGCGGCGATGTCAGCCGGCGTGGCTCCCTTGGCTCGCAAGGAGACCACTTCGGACTCCGCGAAAACCACGCACTGGCTGGAAATCTCCGCCGGAACCTTGGTTTTCAAGGCCACCGGACCCAGCTGGCTTAAATCCAGGTCCAGCAGCTGGGCCACCTTTTCCAGAAAACGACCGGTGCCGGCGGCGCACTTGTCGTTCATAACGAAGCTGACCACCCGACCGGTTTCGGGATCGACCCGGATGCTCTTGGAGTCCTGACCGCCGATATCAATAATGGTCTTGACCTCGGGGTCCAGGTAATGCACGCCCATGGCGTGGCAGGAGATCTCGGTCACTATCTGATGTTCAATATCTGGAAAGGACATGGCCACTCGACCGTAGCCGGTCCCCACGATATATTGGAGGTCCTCGCGCCGGAGGTTGCCCAGGGCCAACAGCTCAACCAACAGCCCATCAGCCGTTTTCTGCATATTGATGTCCGTGGGGACCTGAATTGTGTAAATTTCCCCATCTCGCAATAAAACGCCCTTGGCCTGCCGCGAGCCCACATCAATGCCAGCCACGGGGGGGCCACTGAGCTCTTTGACCAGTTTTGGGGCGATGACGTCACTAACTTTCATAACAATCTCCAATATTTAGCTAAATTTGAGCCGATCTTTTCCAGACAGTCAGCTTTTTCTCCAGGCTGGCCAGACCGAAGTTGACGAGCATCCCCAAGGAAATCAAGGTGATGATGGCCGCGTACATCTTGTCGATCTCGTCTTTATGCTGGGTGTCAAAAATCAAAAAACCCAGGCCAGAGCTGGCTCCCAGCATCTCGGCGGCCACCAGGGCCACCATGGACCGGGTGGCGCTGATCCTGAGGCCGGTTACGATATAGGGAATGGTAGAGGGCAAAATCACCCGAAAAAACAGGGACACCGTGGAAATGCTCATGGATTTGGCGGCTTTGACATAAATGGCGTCCACGGCTCGGACTCCATCAATGACACTTATCAATAACGGCCAAGCCGCGGTCCAAAATATGATGATGAGCTTGGCTGTCTCGCCAATCCCAAACAGCAGCAACACCACCGGGTAAAGGGCCAAAGAGGAGGTGTTGCGGAAAAGTTGAACAATAGGGTTAAAAAATTGATTGACCTTCCTGGACCAGACCATCAAAAAGCCCAGGGGAATGGCGGTAAACACCGCGGCGAAATAGCCGATGAGGGCTCTTTTCAGGCTGATGGCGATGTGGACCTTCAATTCCCCATTGGTGGAGATCTCCCAGAGTCGGGTCAAAACCTCCGATAAGGGTGGCAGAGTCCGAGGACTGATGATCTCTAGGGTCGGAAAAATCTGCCAAATTAAAAGGAACACTCCTATGGCCAGGGTTTTTCGAAAGATAAACCTCGGGCCAAACTTGGTTTTTCGGGTTCCTGTCAGGCTCATGTCGTTACTCCCTTAGGTCCCGAAATAGATGGATTTCTCATGCCAGGCGGTCAGGCGATTTTCCACCCGGCAAAGAATCTCATGGACAGTCAAACCCATCAAAGCCAGGAAAATGACTCCAGCGTACATTTCCGGGATAGCGTAACGAGCCTCAAAGTAGAAGATCATGAAACCCAGCCCGGAATTGGAGCCGATCATCTCGGCGGCGATCAGGATCAGGATAGAGTTGGCCGCTCCCAGGCGGATTCCAGTAATGATGGAGGGGATAGCCGCCGGCAAAACGACTTTGCGCAACAAGGCCAAATCCCGGATGCCCATGGACCGGGCTGACTTGATCAGAACCGGGTCAACGTTTTTCACCCCAGCGATGGTGTTTAAAAGGACAACCCAGGTCGTTCCCCACATGATAATGGCGATTTTGGCCTGCTCCCCGATGCCAAACAGCAGGATGAATATTGGATACAGCGTCAAGACTGACGAGTTGCGGCAGGCCTCCACCAAGGGATTGACATACTCCTCAAAGGTTTTAAACCAGCCCATAAAGACACCCAAGGGAATGGCCAGGGCTAAACCGCCAAAAAAACCACAGCTGATGCGAATGATACTGACGTTGAAGTGCTTGAAAAACTCCCCGGTCTTTAACAGGGTGTAAAACCCAGAGACCACGTCGCTGAAAGCCGGTAACAAGAAGGGGTCAATCCAGCCGAATTTGGGAAAGATCTCCCACAGGATAATGATTATAAAGATGATGGCGAAACTTCTGAGGAAATCGCCCAGAACTCGCAAAACCTTTTTGACTATCGGCCGGAGGGAGCCCCGGACCGTCTTGGCCTCGGTCAGGCTCTGACTCATCAGCGACGCCCTGGTCACGGCCCGCTCAACGCCCATATCGCTCTCCCGCCTCTTGGATTGTTTTTAGTTTGTGGTCATTTCTCATAAGGCCACCCGGGAGTCGATGACCTCAGCCACGCTGGGGGCGTTGGGCGCCAGCTCCAGATCTTCCTCGGGAACCTCCAGCCGCTGAAGAAATTGCCAGATCCGCCGCCGAATCCAACCGAACTCGGCTGAGCCCCGGCTGCCCTTGCGCGGTCTGGCCAACTTGATATTAACAAGTTCGGTGACCCGGCCAGGGTTAGTCCCCATAACCGCGATTCGGTCGGCCAGGTAAACCGCCTCGTCAATAGAGTGCGTGACAAAGACAATGGTTTTTTTAGTTTTCTCCCACAAGTCCAGGAGTTCGTCCTGGAGTGTCTCCCTGGTCTGAGCGTCCAGGGCGGCGAAGGGCTCATCCATCAAAAGAACCGCTGGATCAAAGGCCAAGGCCCGAGCGATGGCCACGCGTTGCTTCATGCCACCGGAGAGCTCATGGGGATAACGGTTGGCGAAGGAGGTCAGGCCCACCAGTTCCAGAAAATGGGAGCTGATCTCGCGGCGCTCCTTTTTGGGAACCTTTTTGATGGTCAAGCCAAATTCCACATTGGCCTGAACGGTCAACCAGGGAAACAAGGCGTAGGCCTGCATGACAAAGCCGCGGTCCATGGCCGGGCCGTCAATGATCCGGCCATCAATACGGATCTCGCCCCCGGAGTTGGGAATGAGCCCGGCCAAAAGATCCAGCAGGGTGGACTTGCCACAACCTGATGGTCCCACCAAGGTCAGAAACTCCCCCGCGTAGACGTCCAAATCCACATCCCGCAAGACCACAAAATCGTCATATCCCCCGCCACTTTCTCTCTTTACCTTGTAGACTTTCTGAATCCCCCGGATCTCAATCTTAGTTTCGGCCCCGGCCGATGAGGAGTCTAACGAGATTAATGGATCCATAAATTAATCCTCTGTCAACCTTTTACCGCGGCAATAATCATCGCTTGAGCGACAGGCCAACCACCTTAATGGGGCCGTTTCCAACCACGGAATTTAAATTTTACTGGTTCTGGCAGTGGCCCAGGGCGACTGGCCCTAAGCGAGGTGAAACTGAGAGCGGAAGATTAGCGACAACAACAGCGGGTAGTCAAGGAGGTAAGGGCGTAAGACGAGGAAAAGCCCGGGGTTGAGGGTTTTAGCCAATTATTTCTGATGACACTTCGCTTTATCATGACAAACGCCCTCTTTCAAAAGTCCATTTCTCGTCAAACCCCAAAACCAGTTAGTGGCTCAGGCTCTGACCTGGTCCAGCGCCAGCGAGAGCTTGTTTTTTGGGCAAACCGCCAGCTGGCCATAAAATCAATAGGCCTTATAAATACAACTACCAAATAAAAAAGGCCGGATATATCCATTAATGGAATATATCCGGCCTTTAAGTTTATTAATCAGCCAAATATTTAATTTTCAATCTGGAAAAACGCCAGAAGCCTCGACCGCTCTGGCCACGCTCAGAACAATACCATCGCTCCAATCGATTGTCAATGTTTTTTTTCGCCTTTTTCAAAAAAAATCTTTGTCCCAGGCGATTATCTATATTGTTGTGAGCTCAATTAACCTTGCGCAGGGCCTTAATTTTGGCGAAATCAAAGTCCAGTCGGGTCAAATCCGCCAAGAGATCGTCGGTGAGGATCTTTTGGCCCAGGGCCTCGGTCAATTCCCGGGTTCCGGCCATGGTTCCCAGATTGGTGAAGCCCACTAAAAGCCCCTCTTTATTAAGGGTCAGCTTGCGGTAACTGTTTTCGGACTCAGCCTCCACCCCGTTCAGGCGACCCTCGGGATCCAGATCCCCGGCGGCGATGAGATCCACGCCCGCCACTTTCAAGACGCTGGAGGGAGGCTGGGGTTTATAAACCACCCGGCTTTCCCTCTCCTGAGCGATCAGGTTGGTCCCGGCGGCCAGGCCCTGCAGGCGACTGATGGTCCACAGCCCGGAAAAACCATCAAGACTCTGGGCGCAATCCCCAGCCGCGTAAATGTTCGGTAGCGTTGTCTCCAGATACTGATCCACCACAATGGCTCGATCAGTCTTGAGCCCCAAAGCCTTGGCCAGGCCCAGGTTGGGAGCTATGCCAGTGGCCAGAATCAGGATCTGGGCCGGGATGGTCTCCCCTGAGCTCAACTCAACCCCGCTTAAGAGATCCTTTCCCACCGCCTTGGCCGCCTGGCTCTTCAGGTGGATCTCAAAACCTATTTTGCTGAGAATCCCCAGAAGCTTGGCCCCGCTTTTGGGGGTGGTCTGACGGGGTAGAATCCGGTCTGACCTTTCCAGGACGTGAACCCGCAGGCCCCGGAGAGTCAGGGCGTAGCCTATTTCCAGGCCCAAAAGCCCTGAGCCGATCAAAACCGCCTCCTGAGCCTTGGCCGCGGCATAAAAAAGGTTGACCGCGTCAGGGAGGCTCCTGAGGGAGAAAACCCCAGGCAAATCCGCCCCAGGCAAGGGGGGCCGGAAACTCTCCGCCCCGGTGGCCAATAGAAGCCGGTCGTAGGTCTGACGGCTCCCCAATGAGCCCCGAACTTGCTGGTTATCCAGGCAGACCTCCGCCAGGCTCTCGCCCAGCCGCAACTCCAAATTTTTCTCCCGATACCAGCTGTCTGGATGGACATACACCTTGTCCGCGGGAGCTTTACCGGAGACAACCTCCGGCAGGCGCGGTCGAAAATACAGTCGATCGCGCTCCTGGCTGAAAATAGTGATGTTGGCCTTGGGGTCAGCGGCGCGGATTGTCTCCGCGGCGCTGATTCCGGCGATGCCCGCTCCGGCTATGACAATGTTCATGACGCGCAATCCCAGGAATTATGGCGTAAAGACGCCAAAAAAAGGGGGCTGAGAAACCCCAACCCCCCGAATAGGTTATTTGACACTGATAATATTGTATTCCTGCGGCCCACTGGGAGTGTTAACTCGGACTTCGTCTCCCTCCTCCCGGCCCAACAGAGCGCGGCCAATAGGCGTGGCCACAGACAAAAAGCCCTTTTCTGGGGCCGACTCATAGGGTCCAACGAGGGTATAGGTCTTAGTGGCCCCGGTGTCGACATTTTCCATAGTTACCGTGGCTCCAAAAACACAGCGGTCATAAGGCCCGGCGATCTCCTCGATCTGGCTGGTGGCCAACTGAGTTTCCAGCTCGGCGATTCGCCCCTCAATAAAACCCTGGCGCTCCTTGGCCGCGTGAAACTCGGCGTTTTCCGACAGATCGCCGTGGGCCCGGGCCTCCTCAATGGCCTTGATGACCGTGGGCCGCTCCTCTTTGATGAGCCTTTCCAGCTCCTTTTTCAACCTGGCCTGGCCTTCCCTGGTGATAGGGACTAAATCCATAGATTTCCCTCAAATCATATAGAAAATGTTGAAAACCCGCTCTCCAACCTGTTCCATAAAAACGCCCTAAAGGACTTATTTTACTAAATCCCAACACAATAGATGTTTAATTGTCGAATTTAAGCCTACAGGGCCAGGGAAACTCGCAACAAAAAGGTCGGATGGAGCGCAGGCCAAAAAAAAGAAAACGATTCCTCAGCCCTGGTCTCTGTCGCCCCTCTTCAGGCCCCAAAGGCGGGGATTGGCCAGGGAGCCAGCCGGGCTGTCGGAATCTTCAGGGGTAGTTTAAGTCCAATCCAACCAAAAAAGCAAGAAAAAAAAGGCTCCAGGGTATTTCTGGCCCACAGTTGGCTGAGTTTAGGCCCCTGGGGACCGCTCCGGCCACCTGTCCCCCGCAAGCCCAGAAGTTCGTTGGCCGAAAGAAGTTGACTAGCTGACCAGGACCGGATTCTTTGAGTCATCAAGCCGCTTGAGACCTGATTTAAAAACAATAACTAATATAATATGTTAATTAATACTATTAACCATCTAACATTAAATAATAACTGGTTAAATCAACTGACTAGACATAAGATTATTTCTTTTAGTTTTTAAATATTTTAAAAAATTATATCTAAATTACTACTAATAATTTTTAATATTTATAATTAATTTTTTAATTATACAAGATTTATTATTTATTTTAAAAACTAATTTCCGGTTTAAAACTGGTAATTTTCCGGTTTGGGCCGGCTATTTGCTCGCTTGAATCCCCAGGCGCCCCCGCCAAAAGAGTCATAAAAAGCCTAAAACGCTTCAAATCTAGCGAGGGCCATCTTATACCAAGACTTCCAGTTCAAATTCGGAATATCGGTATGCTAAAAAATATTTTTTTTGTAAAGTCCAATTTTGGCTTGCCTAAATTTCCCATATATGTTATTTTTTAAAGTAATTACTTCCTCGGTTTTTCGACGCCTTTTTGGTTTTAACGTTTACAACTTTAATTGACACTTACCTGTTATTTAGAAAGCCTCCCATGTCCTTGGAAGATCTGAGCTTCAACCGGGCGGAAATAGACCTGGCGGCCTTAAAGGCCAATTTTCGGGCTTTACGAAAATACGCCCCCTTGCGTCCCATGATGGCGGTGGTCAAGGCCGACGCCTATGGCCATGGCCTTATGGAGTGCGCCCGAGCCCTGGTCGAGGCCGAGGCGCGGGATTTCGGGGTCCTGGACGTGGTGGAGGGTTGCCGGCTCCGGGCGGCTCAATTAGGGAAAATCGACATCCACGTCCTGGCCGGCCTCCAGACCCGCGAGCAGGCTCAGGCGGCCCTGGCCCATGACCTGGTCCTGGTAATCTACAGCCTGCCTCAACTGCGGGCTTTGGAGGAGCTCGTTCCCTCGGGCTCCCAGGCTCAGGCCTATCTCAAAATAGACTCGGGCATGGGCCGCCTGGGCCTACCCTGGTGGGAGGCCCAGGCCGTTCTCCCGGCCCTGACGCGCCAGAAAAAGATTCACTTCCGGGGTTTTCTGACCCATCTGGCCACCGCCGGAGACCAGGAGGCCAAGACCCAGCTGGAAAGGTTTCAGAAAATTGTCGAGCTGGACCAGACCCTGGGCTTGACGGCGGGCCGCCACAGCGCTCTGGCCGGGCCGGGTCTTTTGGCTTTTCCAGAGTACCACGACCAATTTTCCCGGGCGGGTTTGTTGCTTTACGGGGCTAACCCCCTAGCTGGCTCGGACGCCCTGATCTCCGCCAAGGGCCTCAATCTTTTAAAAAAGCTCAAGCCTGTCATGACCGTAGCCAGCCAGGTCATCCAGACCCGGACCGTCCGAGCCGGGGAAAGCCTGAGCTACGACCGGACTTTTCGGGCCTCCGAAAATCTCCGGGTCGCGGTCCTGCCGATAGGTTACGCGCACGGCCTCAGCCGTTCCCGCTCCAACCAGGGCGGAGTTCTGATTAACGGGCGCTTGGCTCCCCTCCTGGGCCGAGTCTGCATGAACCTGAGCCTGTATGACGTGAGCCAAATCCCCAAGGCTCAGCCGGGCCAGCGGGCGGTCCTGGTCGGGCTCGCCGGTCGGGCCCGCGTCTCCATGAGCCAGGCCGCCAGCTGGCAGGGGACGAGCGCCTATGAGACCATGTGCCTGTTTGGTCGGCTCAATCCGCGATTTTACCTAGATCATAATTGAACGGAATCGTCCAGCCCCTCCAGAACCACCTTGGACGCGGCCAGGCTGGCTCAGCGACCCGACTTTTGGCCGCGCTCTGGCCCTTATAAGCCAAACTCGCGGGTTTAAAAATTTTCGCGTCAGCCCTGAGCCAACAATTTAAGTTTTAGGCTATTGAGTGAGTTTCGCATGAAAAAAATGGTTCGCCAGAAAATTGAGGCCGCTGTCTTAACCCTGGCCGGCTCCCAGGCCGGAGCTCTGAGCCTTGACCAAATAGTTATTGAGGAACCCAAGGATCCCGCCCACGGGCACCTGGCCACCAACGCGGCTCTGACCTTGGCCAAGGCTCTGGGTCAAAAGCCCCGGGCCCTGGCTGACCAAATCCTGAGCTCCCTGGCCGATCCTGAGGGCTATATAGAGAAAGCCGAGGTGGCTGGCCCGGGTTTCCTCAACCTGCGCCTTTCCAACAAGTGGTGGACGCGGGCCCTGACCGAAATCATCCACGCCGGCCCGACTTATGGCCAACGCCTCCCCACCGGTCGCCGGGTTCAGGTGGAGTATGTCTCAGCTAACCCTACCGGCCCTCTGCACGTTGGTCACGGTCGGGGGGCCGCCCTGGGGGACGCCTTGGCCAGGATTCTGACCTACGCCGGCGAAACGGTCGCTCGGGAATACTACATCAATGACGCCGGTCGTCAAATGCGGATTCTGGGGTCCTCCATCCTGGCCCGACTCCTGGAGCTGCGCGGCGAGAGCGAACCCTTTCCCCAGGACCACTATCAGGGACAATATATAATTGATCTGGCCAAAGAGCTCCTCGCTTCGCCCAGCCCGCTGCCAACCGATTTTTGGGAGTCAAGTCAGGAGACCAGAACCGCCTGGTTAAGCCAATGGGCCGGGGCCAGGATTTTAGCGGGCATTAAAAAAGACCTGATAGATTTCCGGGCTGTTCAGGAGTCCTGGTTTTCCGAGCGCGGTCTCTATGACCAGGGCCTGGTGGAAGAGGCCCTCAAGGCCTTGCGCGCTGGCGGGCATATCTATGACAAGGATGGGGCCCTGTGGTTTCGCTCCGAGCCCCTGGGGGACGACAAGGATCGGGTTCTGATCAAAAGCTCGGGCGAGAAGACTTACCTGGCCGCGGACGTGGCCTATCACCAGAATAAGCTCAACCGCGGCTTTGACCTGGTGATCGATGTCTGGGGGGCTGACCACCATGGCTATATTCCCAGGATCAAGGCCGCCGTGGCCGCCCTGGGCTACCAAAAAGAGCAGCTGGCCGTGGTCCTGGTGCAGTTGGTTAACCTCTTGAGGCAAGGCCAGCTGGTCTCCATGAGCACTCGGGCCGGCGAGTTCGTGACTCTGCGGGAAGTCCTGGATGAGGTGGGGGTGGACGCGGCCCGCTTCATGTTTTTAACCCGCAGCCACGAAAGCGCCCTGGATTTTGACCTGGAGGTGGCCAAAGCCCAGAACCGGGATAATCCAGTTTATTACGTCCAATACGTCTGCGCCCGGATCTTCAGCGTGATCCAAAAAAGCGGCCTGGAGCTGGCCGCCCCGGATCTGGCTCTTTTGACCGAACCCGAGGAAATCGACTTAATCCGCCACCTGGCCGGCTTTCCCGAAGTCGTGGAAACGGCCGCCCGGCGGTTAGAGCCTCATCTGCTGACCGCCTGGCTCACCAACGCCGCCCGCCTTTTTCACCAATATTATGGCCGGCATCGCCTCATTGACGAGACCAACGCCCCCTTGTCCAAAGCCCGGCTGGCTCTGGCCGGGGCTATCAGACAAGTCACGGCCATTGGCCTTGATCTTCTTGGCGTAAGCGCCCCCGAGCGAATGTGACCCGCGCCTTCGGGGTTTTCCCAAAGGATGGCAAACCATTGTGAAGACCAGCCTATTCTCAGACAACCTCGCCAAAAGAGCCCGACCCGAAACCGGGGCCCGGAGCGACTTGAGTCAGGCCAACGCCCTGATAGCCCAGGAAATTAACTTTTTCGACAAATGTCGGGTGCGAAGCCTGGGCGGGCAACTGGCCGAAAAAGCCGCCGAGGCCGCGGTCAGGCGCCTGACCCCCCAGCCGAGCGAGCGAGCCTGGCCAGAAAAAACCGCCACTTCTCTCTCAACGACTCCGGTGGCTCCCCTGACTCAACCCACAAGGGAAGCCTCGCTGGCTCCCCAGGCTCAACCAATAGAGGTGACCGGGCCGCCGGTTCCCCAGGCGGAGAGACTGGACAAAGAGGAAATAGCGGATCCCTCTTGGCTGAAATCAGTTAAGTGGCTGACCAGGCTTTTCATGTCCTTGTTTTTTCTGGTTTGGGTCTTCGTCTTGGGCGTTCTGGTCGGTCGGGGCAGCCTCTGGGACTACCCCGGCTCCCCTCCCCTGAATCCCGTGGCCCCGGCGGGCCAACCGCCCAAGGCGATTGTGGAGAAAACCCCGGCCCCCAGTCTGGAGCCTCCTCTTTTAGCCACAGCTCTCCCAGCCCAAGCCTCGGTAGCCCAGGCCTCAGTAGCCCAGCTCCCCTTGGCTCAGACTCCGGCGCCTCATACTCCAACGCCCCAGAGCTCGGCCCCAGCCTTGGTAAAACCCCACCTCGCGGCCCCAATATCCCCGGAGCCCGCCCAACCAGAGCCTGTCAGGACCCCGGCTCCAGCGGCCCCGACTCCCTCGGTCGACTCAGACCAGGAAAAGTTCTGGCCGGACAAACCTCAGGCCCAGGGCCTTTTCACTGTGCAGATAGCCGCCGCCAAATCCGCGGAAGAAGCCCGCCAGATCGTGACGAGATTTCAGAAGCTCAATTTTGAGGCTTATTTTTACGAAAAAAGGCCCGGGCTTTTCCCGGTCCGGGTCGGGCGATACCAAACCCAACAAGAGGCTGAGGCGGCCAAAAAACGCCTAGCCCTAGTCGGGGCCAGACTGCCGTACGTCTCCAGGCTGAATCGATAATGAATCAAGAGAGAAAGACCTGACTCTACCTGGAAAAAAGAAAACCTCCGTCAATTCCAAGGATTGACGGAGGTTTGAGCGAGAATAAAAGTCAAAAAAATATTCGCGAAAAGCCAGCCGCTTAAACCATTCGCCCGGTCAAGGCCGTGGGATAAAGACGGTTGGTCTGACCGACCATGTTCAACCCGATATACCGGTTAAGAGCGGTTCGGATATTCTCCCCTTCCCCGGATTGGCTCAGGCTTCGAGTGTCGGCCAAGGTCTCGGCCACATCCTTAATAGAGCCACTGGCCCCGGTGTCGCCATCCGCCTTAGGGGCTATAGCCGGGACGCCCTGGGGATAATACATGTCAAATATCCGGTCCATGGCCAGTTGAGCGGCGGCCTCAGGCGGATAATACATGCCGCGGAAAGCCGAGGGTCCCACGGGAATGCTCGGTTCTGGCTCAGTTTCCGGGGTGGTGATGGTGCTGATCCCCACGCCCTGGATCCTGGCTCGCACAGCCCCGCCCACCGCGTAAAAAATCGGCTGAATCTGCTTTTGGGTGATCCCATTCAAGCTGAACTGATACGGCAGGGACTCGGCCCAGGCCGCGTCCTCGTCCATGACCAGGGTGGGATAAGCGTCCGTGGCCGCCATGTCGCGTGGATCAGCCTCGGCTTCCCGCCTGGGCTTGACATCCAGGTAACGCTGCAGGGCGTCGGCGACTGAAGTGGACCCGTTGCCCGCCTTGTCCACATCCAGAGTCAGGTAATGGGCCATGTTCCGCCCTGGGGGCGGCGTGAAATCGTCTACGGCCGCGACCATGGCGTTGGAGACAGTGGCGTGAGGCTTGGGGGCTCCAGTGCGCAGGATCTGGGCGACCACGTTGGGGGCTCCCTCAACCTGCTCCACAAAAGCCTGGCGAACAGTCGAGGCGGCCTGATAGGTTTTGGTGGCCTCTTTAGGCACATTGTTGACAATCATGGACAGACCTCCCGAAAAAACAGGACAAACAGGGATAAAGACTCGCCCGTCCATGGCGAAAAATTCCAAACCTAGGGTTGGAAAAACAAAAGGCGCCTTTTTCGCTTGGCGCCTAGAGTCAAAAAAAGCCAGAAATAAGGCGCCAAGCCTAACCACTTGTTAGTAAGACGCCAACCCTGGCCTACCAAAAACCCCACATCCTTGGGATTCATTAAACCCAGAATAACAAAAACTCAAGCTCCTTGTCAAGTTAAGGTCGAGCTGAGTCTCAACTTTATCGCCGGAGCTATTAAACTAAAATTAATTATAAAATATAACAATTTAACTATTAAAAAATACACAAACAGAATAATTTATAAATATAAAAAATAAATAAAATTTTTACCAAAAAAATTTTTTTGAAAAAAATTTAGCCTAAGATTGGCTGGACTTAAAAAATTTTCTAAAAAAATTAAATTTGTTTATAATAAAGCTCAAGGCTCCGGAGCGAGGGAACGGCTGGGGACAACACCCGGGGAAGGGGAGTTTTGACCTGGATTTAAAAATTTTTCGCGATCTTAAAAAAAAAAGAGCTTGACATATTCATAGAAATTTTTATATAATAGACAAATTAGCTGATTTTGAAAATTTAGTCTAAAACCATTAGTCTAAAACCATTAGGGCTGAGGCGTTTTAACAGGACATTGAGGGTTTTAACCGCGGGAGGCCAATTTTTTGGCCTTCTTGCCGCAAACCTGGAACCCAGGATCGCTTTCTATAAGCGATAATCATCTCCAGCCACGTTTTTTAGCGACGCCGACTGGTTAAACATTTTTTAGACTGGAATTTTTTCATGGCTCATTATGTCAATAATCTTTTTGAGTATTATTCTTTAGAAGATAAACTCATTTCCTTTTTACCAGGATCAGATGACATTAAAGATGAATATAATTTTTGCCTTAATTTGTTCGCTAAAAATATTAATATATCGTCATTTAATAAAAATACTACTCAAAACAATATAATAATACCTATTATAACACATCTTGGTTGGTCTTACTGTCTAGAAGAAACCAAAATTGTTTCAGGCGTCGCCCAAAAATTTGACGCGGTGTTATTTTCTAACCAAGAAAGGTATGAAAATTACGTAAAAATTGAGGTAAATAAACGGCGTTCCGTTTTCGCGGGGATAGACCTCATTTTAGAGTCTAAAGCCCCAGGCGTAACGCTGGACAACCTGAAAGCCGCCAATGACGCCAATCCATATTTTCAGCTGCTTGATTACTTGCGAAAATCCAAGTTGACCAAGGGGTTTCTGACCAATGGTCGGCAGTGGTACTTGATTGAGAATCTGGTTTTCGCCAGGGATAAAAAATACCTAGCCTTTTCTTTGGACAAGATCCTGGCCGAAAGGGACCAAGAAAGCTTTGAGCTTTTTTGGCGGCTGTTTCACGCGGCTAACTATAACAAAACCGAGCGACATAGCCTGCCGAATATAGATAGTCTCGCCATAAGAGCCAAGAAAATACGGGATAAAATCGCCCTCAACCTCAGCGAGCGGCTATTCGGGCTCAAGGGGCGGCCCTCGTTGTTTGAGAAAATTGGTCGAGCCCTGTTCTTGGCCACTGGTCGCCCCACCGGGGCTGATCATTTGAAATTAATCTTCGAAAACAGTCAGTTTTTCCTTTTTCGCTTGATGTTCGCGGCCTATTTTGAGGATCGCTTTCGGGATATTCTTGAGTCCCATAAGGAATATAACCTCTTTTCGCTGAAACAAATCATCGCTAAAATAAGCCCTGACCCCGCTGAAAACCAAGGATGGGCCAGCCTGAAACTACTTTTCAAATTGTTTGAGCGTGGCGAGCCGGAAGCGCGAATTTCTCCCTTTGGGGGCGGCTTGTTCAACCCGGCCAACGCGCCTCTATTGAGCCTGGATTCTGTCTTTAACGATGAAGAACTCAGCGATATTTTTGATAATCTTTTCAAGTTTTGGCCAAAAGGCGAGGCGCGCGGCCGGGATTTCGCGGCTTTTTCCCCAGCCATCTTGGGAAATATTTTTGAGGGAATTTGGGAGTTTGAGTTTCGCGTGGCCGATGAAAATCTTTTTGAGGCTATAATTGAAGTTGGTGGTGACAAAATTGAAGGCTATTTTGAAGAATCCGCTCTCAAAAGACCCAACGCCACACAAATAAAAATCACGCGTCAACTGACCAAAGGCGAGTTATACCTGGTTAACTCACGCAATAATCGGAAAGTCAGTGGCAGTTATTACACGTCAGACAGCCTGGCCTATCCTTTAGTGACCCGAGGCGTGGAGCTTCAACTGGCGGGGCCATTTCAAGAAAGATCAATTTTGGAAATGCGGGTTCTGGATTGCGCCTGTGGCAGTGGCCAATTGCTGATAGCCGCCCTGAACTGCCTGGCCATCAAGGCGCAGGACAGGCTCGACTCTGACGCGGCTTTAAAAGACGCTCTGGCCAAAGAAATGGAGGCGATTAATGACCATTACCATCAGCTAGGCTTGGAGCCGAACCAAGCGACCCCAGATGAATTTGTGGTGTTGAAAAGACTTTTATTAAAAAAATTAATTTATGGAGTTGATCTATCTATATTAGCAGTTGAATTAACAAAAATATATCTTTGGATAGATACATTTATTTATGGAATTCCTCTTCCTTTTATTGATAATCACATAAAATGTGGTAATAGTTTAATTGGGAGCGATTATAATGATCTAATAAATAATAATTCTAACTATTTAATTGATGATAATTTAATAATACACATAAAAAACATTATAAAAGAATTAATTGCATTAGCTAGTATTAGAGACGCAACCAGTCAAAAAATCACTGAATGTAAAGATAAATATTATAACTATATAATATATTTAACTAAAAATATAAATTATTACATAAATTTTTTAACTTATTTAGACTTTTTAACAATTAAAAACAGCGCTCCCCGGCCGCCGATATTCGCCAAGTTAAGCGCTAATTTTAACAAGGAGCGATTTAAGCCCCTGAGCTCTGAGGACTTGTCCGAGGGCGAGAGGGAATGTGAAACATACCGGGAGAGGCTCAAATTTTTCAACTGGAAAATTGAGTTTCCCGAAGTTTTTCCCGAAATTGACCGCCCAGATGACCCCGCCAATGGGTTTCACCTGATCCTTGGCAATCCGCCTTGGGATAAAACCAAGTTTGAGGAGCCGCTTTTCTTCGCCCAGCACCATTCCAATTACCGGACCTTGCCAAACAGCCAAAAAAGGAAAATCGCCCACGACCTGCTGGCCAGACCGGCGATCAAGCAAAGATATGAGCGGGAAAAGGAGACCATTGAGTTAGCCAACGCTTATCTCCAGGCAAAGTTCCCTTTAAGCCGAGGAGCCGGGGACAACAATCTTTTTCGTTTTTTTGTGGAAAGAGCCTTGGGGCTTTTGGCTCCCAGAGGTGGCTTGAGCTACCTCGCCCCCACCGGGCTTCTGACTGAGGCTGGCTCTTTCAAGCTTAGAAAAAACATTCTGGAGAACTTTCGCCTCAAAAGTTTCGACGGTTTTGAAAACCGAAATCGACTTTTCCCAGCGGTTGACTCCCGGTATAAATTTGGCCTGATTCAGCTTGAGAAGGTCAGAGATCCCGACCAAGTGGCCCAAACCCGGTTCAGGCTGACTGATCCGGCGGACCTGGCCACAAATGAGGGTTGTTTTCCCTACTCCCTGGCCGAGATCAAGGCCACCTCCCCTAAACATTTGGCCTATCTGGAAACTTCTGGCGGGGAATTGGGCCTGAAAATTCTCCTGAAATTATACAAAAAATTTCCGCCCCTGGAGCCAACCTGGCTGGATTTTCGGAATGAGCTCCACGCGACTAAGGACAAAAAGCTTTTTCACGAGTCAAATAACCCCGGCTTCATCCCTCTCTACAAGGGGGAAATGATTGGGCAATATCAAGCTTTCAAGGCTCCCCCCAAATATTGGCTCGACCCGGCGGAGTTTGACAATTATCTGTTAAGCTCCCGGCTTAAAACGCTGAAAAACGATCTTAAGGCTCAATACGCCTGGGATGAGGGTTTCGCGAAAGCTTTTCCCGAAGGCTTTCAGTGGCCACGAATCCTGGCCTTTCTTGAGGCGAGCTCTGACCAGGACCTCGCCCGATTCCTTGTCCCCGAAAGAAGCCTCTGGCGCCTGGCCTTCCGAGCCATTGCCCGCGACACTGACGAAAGAACCCTGATCGCCGCCCTGGTTCCCCAGAACCGCGGCGCGCAAAATTCCCTCTGGATCTCAATTCCCGGGCGTTACGCCCTGGATCTGAGCCAAAGAAAGATTGTTTATCAAAGAGTCAGCCTGGCCAGGCTCCTCTTCGCCCAGGCCCTCTTCAACAGCCTGGTGGTTGACTGGATTCTCCGAGCCTCCATGGCCATGAACGTTAATAAAACCTACTTTCAAAGGCTGCCTCTTCCCCAGCCTGACGATGAGCGGTTATTGGCTGACCCAACCTATCTTGATCTGGTCAAGGACTCCGCTTTTCTGAGCCTGTGCCAGGGCCGGGAGCTTTGGGCGGACCTTAAGCGGGCCATTGCCTTTGATGACTCAGAAATTCCGCCATCGCCCCTGATTTTTGACCGCCGCCAAGCTGGCCTGGATTTTAAGATCGCCACTCTATATGGGCTCACCCCGGAAGAGCTGGAAATAATTTTAGATGGCTTCAAGGTTCTGCGGGCCAAGAGGTCCAATTATTGCTCTCTAATTATTGATTTAATAAATAATAAATCTTTACCTTAAACATAATATAAAATATTTAATTTGTAATAAATAATAATTAACTGAAAATTTATTAATTATACAAATTATTTTGAAATTATTAAAAAAATTAGAGATCCTCTGGCTTGACATATTAGATAGATTCTGGCAAATTATGAGGCGGGGAGAGTCCTAGCTGGGCCCGGCGACCGATGAGCGACGCGAATGAGGGCCGGCGACCAAATTCATAGAATCTTTTTTATAATGGTGTAAATTCAGATGATTTGAAGACCAAGCTCAAAGTCTGCGGGGCTAGGGCGTTTTAGAGAGACATTAAGTGATATTTATAGCGCGATTTTTATAACTGGGTTTTCCAAGGGTTGTTCTTCTCGCCAAACAGTTGGCCTAGGAGCGTTTTCCTTAAGCAAATTTCATCTTGAGGCGTTTTTTTTTCAATTAGCGTAAGCGGGCTAATTTTTTTGCCTACTGGAGATTTTTTAATGACTCCGCTCATCTTGGCCTCTACCATCGCCAGGAGCTTTTGGAAAATCTCAGACAGATCGTGGCCTTTGAGGAGCCTGAGATTCCTCAAACACCCAAAGCCTTTGACCTTCGGAAGACTTCCCTGGATTTAAGGGTCGCCAGTCTACACGGCCTCAGAGCCTTAGAGCTCTTTACTTTATAATTAAAAATTAACTTTTTTTTCGCAAATATAAAAATCTTTTTACTTAAATATAAACTAAAAATATTTATTTTAACTAATTTGAATAAATAATTTTTAATACATAACTAAGTCTATTACAAATAATAATATTATTTCGCTTTAATCTAGCGCAAAATTAAAAACCAAGGATTCGCTCCATCCAAATTCCAGCTAAAAGAATAAAAGCCCCTCCCCCTGGCTTTGAGTCAAACCTGATGAGGGCCATTTACGG
Organism: Deltaproteobacteria bacterium; assembly: GCA_031276635.1. Taxonomy (GTDB): domain Bacteria; phylum Desulfobacterota; class Desulfarculia; order Adiutricales; family Adiutricaceae; genus JAIROO01. The sequence goes on from JAISMU010000135.1 coordinate 20,470, forward strand.
GGCCGAGGGCCAGATTTCCCTTTTTGAGGCCACTGGTCGAGCTTTGTTTGAGGCTTGCGACCGCCCAAATGAGGCTGAGAGTTTAAAGGCTATTTTTGAAAACAGCCTTTACTTTATTTTCCGCCTTATCCTTTTGGCCCATTTAGAGGCTCGCTATGGGGACGCCCTAGAGCTGAGCCTGGGACCTGGAGTTTGGGGCCTCCAGAAAATTAGCCGGAATTTAGTCCCCAATTCCCAGGAGCGCCCAGGTTGGGGAAAGTTGCGTCATCTATTCGCCGCCCTCGCCCCCGGCCAGCCCCCGCTGAAGAGATCCCCCCTGAGCGTCGGCTTGTTTGACCCGGCCAAGGCTCCTCTCTTAACCCTGGATCAGGCTTTCTCCGAGGAATTTACGCGCCAGGCCCTCACTAAGCTCGGCCCGCTTAACGCGGACAAGGCGATCGATTTCCGAGATTTCGCCAACTTATCCCCCGCCCATCTGGGGAATATTTACGAGGGTCTCTTAGATTATGAATTTCGGGTCGCCTCAAACTCTCTTGTTTACGCCACAATCAACTCTCAAAATAATATCGCGCCAACTTATTATTTAAAAAAAGATATTGATAGTTCGAGTAAAGATATTAAAATTATCTATGAGTATAAAAAAGGCGACATATATCTATTTAACTCGCGCAACAGCCGGAAACATAGTGGCAGCTATTATACCCCAGATTGCCTGGCTGCTCCCTTGGTGACCCAAGGCCTGGAAAGGTTGCTCGCGGGCCCGTTTAAAGCTCGCTCTATTTTGGACATCCGGGTCCTTGATTGCGCCTGTGGGGGCGGCCGGCTGTTGCTGGTCGCCTTAAACGCCCTGGCCCAGAGGGCCCTGGCCAGACTGAAAACTGAGAAAAAGCTGCGACTGGCCCTGGACCAGGAAATCCAGGCTCTCAAGAGCCGGCGGCCAGCCCTGGGCTTGGGCCTTGAGGCCGCGGCCCCGGCTAAGCTCCTAGCCCTAAAACGGATTTTCCTCCAACGCGCCATTTATGGGGTTGACATCTCCTCTTTCGCCGTGGAGTTGACCCGGCTGGCTCTCTGGCTGGAAACCTTCATTTTTGGGGTCGAGGCTCCCTTTACGGAAAACCACCTCAAAACAGGCGATAGCCTGCTGGGCGAGGGCGCGGCGAGCCTGGGCTCAGGCTCTGACCAGGATTTCGCTGGCTCAGGCCAGCCTCTGGAAGAACTCAAAAAAGCGGCGACCTCATTAAACTCGCTTACCGCCTCGCCAACGGCTGAAACCGCGCGGATCCGGGCCCACTATTATGAGAAGGTTCGACCCGCGATGGCCAAAATCAACCATTTTCTGAATAATAAAATTTATCTGGACATACTCAAGGCCCATAATTCGTCGAGCCCACCCTGGCCCCCCCTTGAGTTAAAAACCTTGGAGCCAGGCCAACCCTCGCCAAAGACGGCTCAGGAACAGGACAAGCCTTTCAAGGGAGTTGAGGGCTTTCAACAGGTTTTTCGTTTTTTCCATTGGCCCATTGAGTTTCCTGAGATTTTCCTGGACCGCGACCGCGGGGACCCTGGATTTGACCTCATAATAGGTAACCCACCCTGGGACAAAATCAAATTTGAGGAACCCCTGTTCTTTTCCCAGTTTGAGCCAAATTATCGCTCTCTACCCAACAGCCGAAAAAAAATTGTGGCCAAAGAACTCCTCCAAAGGCCAGACATCCGGGAAAAACACGCCCGGGAAAAAGAAAAATATACCTTCTATAACGCCCTCATCGCGGCCAGGTTTCCTCTGTGCCAAGGGGCTGGGGACAACAACCTTTTCCGTTATTTTGTGGAAAGAGCCCTCCGCCTTTTGGCTCCTGGCGGCAACTTAAGTTATATCCTGCCTACCGCTCTGTTAACCGATCACGGCTCCCTGGCCCTGAGAAAGTGGATTCTGGAAAATTTTCGCCTGACCCGTTTCGATGGCTTTGAAAACAAAAAAATGATCTTTCCGGCGGTCCACGCTCGTTATAAATTTGGCTTGATCCAAATCGAAAACGTCCCCGATCCCCGGCAAGTCGCCCAAACCAGATTTATGTTGACCGATCCAAAGGCCCTGACCACGGACCAGGGCTATTTCCCTTACGCCCTGGCCGATGTCCAGGCCACCTCACCTAAACATTGGGCCTATATGGAATCATCTGGCGGGCGGAAAGACCTCGCCATCCTCAAAAAACTTTACGCTAAATTTCCGCCCCTGAGCCCTGACTGGCTAGATTTTCGCAATGAGCTTCACGCCACCGACGCCAAACGAATCTTCCACGAGCGCCTGAAACCGGGGTTCGCGCCCCTCTACAAAGGGGAAATGATCTGGCAGTACCAGCCTCGGTTGGCTCTCCCCAAATATTGGGTGGAGCCGGTTGAGCTGGACGCCTATCTTTTGGGCGCCCGATTAAAAAATCTAAAACATGACCTCAAGGCTCAATACGCCCGGGACAAAAACTGGAAAAAACCTGGCCCAGGCGGCTTTCAGTGGCCAAAAATCCTGAGGAGCCTCCAGATTGCCGACGAAAAGGACCTGGCCCAATTCATTGTCCCGGAAAGGTCTTTTTTTCGTCTGGCTTTCCGGGCTATCGCCAGCGACACCAACGAGAGAACCCTGATCGCCGCCCTGATTCCCCCAGACATCGCCGCGCAACATTCCCTCTGGATCTCCATTCCCGGTCATTACGCCCTGGATCTGAGCCAAAGGCGGATTGTTTATCAAAAAGTCAGCCTGGCCAGGCTCCTTTTCGCTCAGGCCCTGTTTAACAGCCTGCCGCTTGACTGGATTCTCCGAGCCTCAATGGCCATGAACGTAAATAAAACTTACGTTCAAAGGCTGCCTATGCCTCAGCCAGCTGAGGGGGAGCTCGCGACTAACCCGATCTTCGCCGCTCTGGTCCGGGACTCGGCCCTGTTGAGCCTCTATCATTGCCCGGAGCTTTTGGTGGCCCTGGGGCCAACAGTTACGGTTGAAAGAGCCCAGATCCCAGCAGATTCCCAGGCTTTTGATAAACTAAAAGCCGCCCTGGATGTTCAGGTCGCCAGTTTGTATGGCCTCAGCCTGGCGGAAATGGTGACCATTTTAAAGGGCTTCCGGGTTTTGCGGGCCAAATATCCCCATTACCTTTCCCTGCTCCTGAGTCTGGCCCAACTGAGCTTAAAAAAAGAAGATTAGCGAAAATGGCCCGACCAACCAAGCGCCTCAACGGCGCGGCGCCGCCGCGTCAGCTCAAAAGCTCAAAATTGACCCCTTCGCCAAAACCCAATTTTTTAAAATCTGGTCTCAAATAAAATTATTAATTTCAACATGTTACCTAATTAAAGCGGGTAGCTTTGGCGAGGGTCGCAAAATTATCGCTTGGAAAATTCTGTTTAGTTTTGTTATTATTGCCCTCAGGTTAGAGATTAAAACTAAATTTTTCTAGAGAGAGTGGTCAGCTAAAAAACTCAAGGCTTAATAGGGTAACTTTATGTCATATTTTATTAATAATATATTTGGAAAAAATTTTTTTGCAAATAATGTAAATAAAATTTTACCTCAAAATAATGATGTATATAACAATTTTGCTTTTTGCAAAAGGCTGTTCCACAATATACATGCCAAAACTCAAGTTAATGACCTAACAGCTGATTCTTTGGCCTTACCTGTTCTTGGCTGCCTGGGCTGGTCTTACTCCTTAAAAAATTCTGAGCATTTTGGTGATTCGCCAATCGAATTATCCACCCCTTTATTCATAGCTGACAAAACAGATGATATTCCTAAAAATATCATAAATTTATATTTAATAAAATATAATAATGATCCAGACACCAATAAAGCCTCAAAAAACTCCAATCCTTATTTAAAAGTCCGCTCTCTCCTGCGAAACTCAGGTCAGGCCAGGGGAATTCTGACCAATGGCCGGAGCTGGCTTTTGGTTGATAACTCCAGCCTGGCCAGGCCCAAAAATTACCTGGCCTTTGACCTGGCCAAAATCCTGGAAAAGATGGATCTGGACACTTTTGACCTTTTTTGCCGGCTTTTTCAGGCTAAGACCCACCAATCAAGCCCCCAGGCCAGCCTCTCAAAAATAGAGGAACTGGCTCAAAAAGCCGAGCGTGAGCGCTTGGATAATGAGGTTGACCTCAAAAGCGCCCTTTTTGGGGCTGACGGAGGAATTTCTCTTTTGGAGGAAATCGGTCGAGGTTTGCGGGGGGTCTCAGGTCGCCCGACTGAGGCCGACCGTCTGCGCCAGATCTTTGACCACAGCCTTTACTTCGTTTTTCGCCTCTTGTTTCTCGCCTACCTGGAGGATCGTTACCCCGAGGATTTGGCGCTAGCCAAAAATTACCAGAGCCGGAGCCTCAAAAAAATCAGCGGGGAGTTAAGCCCAAATTCTCAAAGTTACGCCGCTTGGCAAACTCTGAGCCATCTTTTTAACGACTTGGGCCAAGGCGAGTTGGCCCCAGAGCTATATCCCCTGGTGGGAAGCCTGTTTGACCCGGCCAAAACTCCCTTGTTGAGTCGGAAGCCAGTTTTAAGCGACACGGCTCTCCACAGGCTTTTCCAAAGATTATTCCTCTTCAAAAAAGGCCCAAAGACGTCTCCCCGGGACTTTTCCTTCTTAACCCCAGACCTGTTGGGAACGGTGTATGAGTCGGCCTTGGACTTTGAGTTCCGCGTCGCCGACAAGGACCTGGTTTACGCCGCGATAAACGACGGGCAAAAAAAAACCGAAGGGTACTACTATTTTGACGATATAAAAGACCAAATCAAAAATGATAAATCAATCATAAAAAAATATAACGCTGGAGCGCTATATCTGGTCAACTCCCGCAACAGCCGCAAAGTCAGTGGCAGTTATTATACCCCGGACTTTCTGGCCAAGCCCTTAATTGAGCGAGGCCTGGCGATCCAAATGAGTGGGCCTTTTCAAAACGCCACCCTGATGGGCCTCAAACTCCTGGACTGCTCCTGTGGTGGGGGGCGTCTGCTGCTGATCGCCCTCAACGGCCTGACGAGCCAGGCTCAGGAGCGCTTAGGGCGAGACGCGGAGCTGACCGAGGCCTTAGCCAAGGAACTTGAGGCCATCGCCGCGAGTCGCCAGAAACTGGGCCTGAAACCGATTAATCCGGTTGTGGACGAGCTCGCGGCCTTAAAAAGGCTTCTCTTGAAAAGGGCCATTTATGGCGTGGATATTTCCCCGTTCGCCGTGGAGCTGACCCGGCTGGCTCTTCTGGAGGACACCTTCGTTTTCGGGGCCCCCCCCATCTTTATTGAGCGGCGCGTCAAAGTTGGCAACAGCCTCATGGGCTCGGCTCTTGAGAGCGTCCTGGCGTTGGCTGGTCAAGATAATTCTTCCCTTGACCACGTCTCGCGCCTTAACGCCCTCAAGAGCCAAATCATCAGCCTCAGCTTTCTCAACGACACTACGGTTGAGGAAGTTGATAATTTAAAAGCCACCTACCGCGACCAGATATTGCCTAAAGCTGAAATAATAAATAATAGCCTCAATTTTTTACTCTATCTTGATATTTTAAAGGCTCAAAAGCTATATTCAAAAACAGCTCGTTTTAACCTCATGAGGGCTTTTTTGAGCCAATCAGACCCAATGGCCGCTGAGGAACTGGCTAGTCAAATCCAGTCGGCTGAGCGATATCGGGCAAATTTTCTGTTTTTCAACTGGGAAATAGAGTTTCCTGAGGTTTTTTCTGACCGGAATTTCCACGGCCCGGGGTTTCATCTGATTGTTGGTAACCCCCCCTGGGACAAGACCAAGTTTGAGGACCCTCTTTTCTTCTCCCAGTACCAGCCCAACTACCGAACCTTGAGTAACAGCCAGAAGAGTGAAATAGCCACCGCTCTGATGCTCCAACCGGACATCCAGAATAAATACATTGAAGAAAGCGACGCCATCGAATTGAACAACTTGTGTCTCAAGGCCAGATTCCCTTTGAGCCAGGGGGCCGGAGACAACAACCTTTTTCGTTTCTTTGTGGAGCGAGCCCTCAGTCTTCTGGCTCCAGGCGGCGGGCTCAGTTATATCCTGCCCACCGCTCTTCTCACCGATGAAGGCTCCAAGGAACTGAGAAAGACCATTTTTAAAAAACACCGTCTGCTCCGCTTTGATGGTTTTGAAAACAGGTTGTCTTTTTTTCCCAATGTTCACCCACGCTTTAAATTTGGCCTTTTCCAAATCGAAAAAGTCATTGACCCCCAGCAGGTCGCCCAAGTCCGCTTCATGTTGACCGATCCTCGGGCCCTGGAAACGGACGAGGGTTATTTCCCTTACTCCCTGGCTGATGTCCAGGCCTCATCCCCCAAGAGCTGGGCCTACCTGGAAATGCCCGGCGGCGAAAGAAATCTGCGGATCCTCATAAAATTAGGCTCCCAATTTCCCACCCTGGAGCCGCGTTGGCTGGATTTTCGACGCGAACTGGACGCCACCGTGGACAAAAAAATCTTCAAGGAGTCCCAGAAACCAGGCTTTATCCCTCTCTACAAAGGGGAGACGATCTGGCATTACCAAGCTCTGGCCAAACCACCCAAATACTGGCTCGACCCGGTTGAGTTTGACGCTTACTTATTGAGCGCGGGAATTAAGCGACTAAAACATGATCTGAAGGTCAGGTTAGGCGGGGATGAGGAGTTCCCGCGGGCTTTCGAGACAGGCTCTGACTGTCCAGAGTTCCAGCTGGAGTTGTCCGCCAACCAAACTCTTCACGATCGCGTGGTCCCGGAAAGAAAATTCCTCCGTCTGGCCTTCCGAGCCATCGCCAGCGACACCAATGAGAGAACTCTGATCTCGGCCTTGGTGCCCAGGAATATCGGAGCCCAAAATTCCCTGTGGATCTCCATTCCCGGGGTCTACTTCCTCAACGCGGCCAAAATGACCATAGAATACGAGGCAAAGAGCCTGGCCAAACTGCTTCTGACTCAGGCGCTTTTCAACAGCCTGGTGGTTGACTGGATTTTAAGGGCCTCGGTGGCCATGAATGTCAATAAAACCTTTATTGAGAGGCTACCGCTCCCTCAACCTAAGGAAAAGGAATTGACAGCCAACCCGGACTACGCGGGCCTGATCCGGGACTCAGCTCGTTTAAGCCTTTATCGCCACCCAGGGTTTTTAAACGATTTCAAGGAGATTTTAAAACTTGAGCGGGCAGAGCCCCTGAACTCCCTGGAGGCGTTTGAAAACCTTCAGGCCGAGGTGGATGTCCAGGTCGCCCGCCTTTACGGCTTAGACGCGGCGGACATGGCCAGAATTTTAGCCGATTTCAAGGTTCTGAAATCAAAAAATCCGCGCTATCACGCCCTGGTTCTGGCCAAATGCCAAGAGACCTTATAGAGAGACTGGAGCTGACTTTTCAGGTTTCCAGACCAAAAAAACGCGGGTCAAGACCCGCGTTTTCTTTTGCCCATTAATCCTAAAAAAGGGCTCAAGAGCTCTTGGCCCCGGGCCTGACCCTCAAGCCTCCTCGTCAATATAAGTGGCGCAGGAGCTTTCGTTTTCCCAGGCGGAAACGGAATGAAGCTTGACCCGGCCCGCCGAGGCCTCGCCTATTTTGAGGGCCATCTGACGAAAAATAAAGCGGGCTATATTTTCTGAGGAGGTGTTGTCAACCTTGAAATATTCCAACTCATTGAGATATTTGTGGTCCAGCAGATCCAAAACCTCATTGAGGAGTTTTTTGATGGTCCCGAAATCCATGACCAAACCGGTTCTGTCCAGCTCCTTGGCCCGTACCCTGACCTCGACAAACCAGTTGTGACCATGGAGTTCCTCACAGCGCCCATGAAACTCTCGCAAGTTGTGGGCGGCCGCGAAACGGTTAGTGACTTTCAAC
>JAISMU010000174.1 GCA_031276635.1 Deltaproteobacteria bacterium
TTTCAATAAAAATAATGTCAGTGAAAAAAAATCTTAATAAGGATAATTAAATGTCAGTAGGCTGATTTTTCCCAAGATTAAAAGCAGGCCCAAAACCACCAGAGCCACGCCCAGACTCAGGCTCAACCACCTAGAAAATCGCCCCAGCCTCTTGAGTCGGGGCCAGAGGCGCTCCCAGAGGAGAGCCAGCCCGATAAAGGGTAGAGCCAAACCCAGGGAATAGATGGCCAACAGAGACGCGCCAGCGGCCAAACTCTCACGCAGGGCGGCCATGGCCAAAATCGCCCCCAGAACCGGCCCCACGCAGGGGGTCCAGCCAGCGGCGAAGGCCAACCCAACGACTAAGGGGCCCAGAAAACCCCGGGTCGGGCCGGGCAATTTGAGCCTTTTACCCTCCAGCCAGGCGAAAAAGGGCAAGGGGAGACCTAAAAGCGAAAGGCCAAAGGCTATCATAACTATTCCGCCCCCAAAACGCAAGATTTCCTGGCGGTCGTACAGAAAAGAGCCCAGGGCGCTGGCGGCCGCCCCCAGAGCCACAAAGACCAGGCTGAAGCCCAGAACGAAGAACAAAGTGGGCCTCAGGGCCCGGCCTTGACCTTTTTCTCCAGGAGAATTGGGGGCCTGAGCCGGGCGACCGGTGGCCAGAGCCATCCACACGGGGATCATCGGCAGGACGCAAGGGGTGAAAAAAGTGATGAGCCCGGCTAGGAAAGCCCCCAAAAAAGAGACCTTCTGGGTGACAATCGCGCCTAGGGCCCCAAAATCCAAGAACATGATCAATTAGCCTGAGGGGGTTGGAGCTGGCTAAACTGGGCCTGGGCTTGGCGAGCTGAGACGCTTACCATTGAGCTTCGCCGAGGTCAATAAGACGTTGTAACCGAGGCTTGAGCAGGGAGTTATTATAAATGACCATAAAAACGCCAAAAATAACCAAAGCCAGGGAAATCAGGTCCAGATAAAGCCAGATATTCGAGGCCTGGCTGGCCGGATCCAGGTGAAAGATGAAAAGCCGGGGAATGATCAGGCCCCATGAGCCCAAAAGAGCCAGGGAAAAGTAAAACAATAACCTCCGGACCAGTTGCCGCAAGGAGGGTTGTTTGGCCAGGAAAATAGAGACCATGAGACTCCAAAGCGCTCCAATGCGTGAGTTGGCGTGGGTTGTCCCTAAATAGAAGGCCAAGACCGCGGTTTTCCAGACGCCCGCCAGTCTTGGTCGCCCATAATTTTACGAAACAAGTGTAACATACGGGCCTAATTTAGTAAACATGAGAGGCCTTGCCCGCCAGCGGAGGCTTCTGGCTCGGCTCCAACCAAGGGGGGAAAGTTTGGGGACGCGGGGTGGGACCCGCTGCCCAGGCGAGAGAGGCGGGGCGGGCTATTTCCTGAAAACAAGGCCCCCGGTGGGGCTCAGGCGCCCGAATAGGCCCGAGGTTTCGAGCTTGATCCGGCCCCATTTATTGGCTGAGGCCCAGGTGGTTCTGGCGACCCTAGCTTGAGGGCCACCTGGTTTTTTGACCCTTTGTCCCAGATGGCTAAGGTAAGATCCCTGAGCTATTCAGCCTCCAGGGGCCAGCTCTAGGGGCCAGGCTAGCCTTTTTGGTTAGGCCAGCTATGGCCTCTTGGGCGACCTGGGCTTAAAAGAGGTCAATTCCTTTGGCGGCGAGGCCCTCAAGCTCTGGGGAGAGATCTATCCCGGCGCCTAACTTGAGGCGCCACGTTTTTAACTCAACCCGCGGCGGTTTTCTCAGGACCGGCGAAGCCTAGGCGCTATTGATTGTCATCTTGGTGATGGCGGCCTGGGTTGACAAGCGGTATTTTTTTTTAATTATCTGTATTTTAGTAAATTCAGCTAAAATTAAAGTTGTTTTGGCGACCTCAAGCTTCTCCGACGCCAGCTGGACAGGCTTGAGCGCACCTCAACCACTGGCGGTAATCCCGCGGCTAAGGTCGCGAGACAGCCGTTTCTTTCGCGGTTTTTTGTGGTTTAGACCGGCGCTTGAGCTCAATGACCAAAAAGACCTGACCAGGTAGCTCAACGCTGAAGCGTTATCGGTCGGGGCTAGGCTAAAGCTGTCTTTGGCGACACCTCAGCTAGTGTTATCCGCGATATCAACCCTATTGGCCAACCTGGCCATCAACTCTTCCGAAGTAATCACGAACGCGGCCTCCTCCTCTCTCCAATTTTCAAGAGAGAGAAAGTCTATAGCTATAGTAGCTATAGACTTGGTTGGCGCCGCTTAACGGACCAGGGGAACCTGGCCCGAATCCCTCCATCAACAAGTTTTCCTCAAATTCTGTTGATAAAAACCTCTAGGCTGAAGCGAGCTGTCCTTGGCCTGACGCCCAGACCAATGGTCATAAAGTCCTTACCCGCCTGCCGGTAGGTTTCGGCATATTTTATTTCTTTAATAACTTTAAGGCCTTGGTTGCCAGTTTATCCAGAGCTACCTCAAGCTCGGCCTGACCCTCGCTTTTGGCGTGCTTTATCTCAATAACCGCGTGTAGCCCATAATGGGTTACTAAAATCAGATCCAGATTCCCTAAAGGGCCACGCTCCGCTGGTCTAATCTTGGCAACCAGACTGATAAAGTAACACAATAAATGCTCATGAGGGGGCGCTCTCACCCCGTGTAATGAAACTTCGACATTTTTTCGCCGTAGTTGCTGTACAAAATAGCGAAAATTTTTGCCGTGATTTCGGCTACTTACGATGAGTTTCACTGTAAGTTTATCAATTAAATTGTAACTATATAAACAGCTATAAAATAGATATAAATATATGATATTAAAGTCACCATCTGGCTTACAGAGGAAGATGTTCAAAATTAATTCATGGACTGGTCGCCCACCAAATTTCAATTAAAATTGGGTGGCATGGAAATTGCTTTATTTAAGTTTATAGGTAGAAAAAAAATGGAATTACTTTTTAATTAAAGGCAAAAAATCAAAAATTATTTTAACAAATAAACCTCCGCAAATAATAGTCAGAAGGGTTGAAATGTGGGAGTAAGACTTATCTAAAACACTTAAAGTTTTTTTTATCTCGGCGATGGTTTTGTTGGTATTTTCCGTCAGATCGAAGATGGCCTTGTTGGTTTTCTCCGCCTGCTCGGCGATGGCCTTGTTGGTATCGGCGAAGGTCTTGTTGGTTTTCTCCGCCAGATCAAAGATGGCCTTGTTGGTTTTCTCCGCCTGCTCGGCGATGGCCTTGTTGGTTTTCTCCGCCAGATCAAAGATGGCCTTGTTAGTATCGGCGATATCCTTGTTGGTTTTTTCAGCCCTATCAAGGATGAATTTGTTCATCTCCAAGATGGCTGTTTTTATATCAATAACGAAATTATTGGTGTTCTCCACCCTTCCTGAAACGACCGAAACAGGTGAGGTCAACGTTGGGTCTTTAACTCCGATGGTTTCGGAGTAATCTCCTTGAATGTCATGGGCGGTGTTATCATCAGGTGGCATGGCCCTTACTCCTCATTAAACCAACTATACAAAATTTTGAAGACATTAGCAAGAGACCAAGAGAACGGCAGCAATTCTAATTTTGGTCATGAAGAAAAAAAGTCCGAAAAAAAGACGCCACATGAAAAAGCAAAAAGTCATTATTATTTTCGTGTCTTAGAGTTAGAGGATTAAACCCAACAGCTTTAGTTGGTCCATCACTAAAAAATAATTATTATTTTATATTATAATTAGTTTTTGTTAAAACAAGTCTTGATTAGCACACTTGATTATCTATAAATAAGTTTTTATGTTTTATTAATAGAAAAAAACATCAATTTAAAGATAATAAACAGTTATGACACAATTTATTGAGACTGAATTGAAAAAAATTATATAAAAACTGCTATTTTATCCATTCAAATTGATTTAGAAGAATAAAAATATTATATATAAGAAAGTAGATTTAATAAGTTTTATTCATATTTGTAAAAGATAATGAGGTTATCAAAGCGAAAAAAAATATACGTATCTAAATATACGTATCTAATTGTCGCCACCCAAGACGCTGAGGCCGATGAGTCTGAAAATCCCTTTGACGATGATTTTGACACTCGCCCCCTAGGGCTGGCTGAAAGCCGCCTTTAGAAACCGCCGCGCTATGACCGCCGAGACCACCGACCCCGCCCGGCCGGCGTGTCATTAATTTTCCGTTGAATTCTAATCAAGGCCAAAGACCATTTAATGACCTTGATCGCGAGGCTGTTAAGAAGGCCTACGCTGAAACTTACCCGCAGGCCATGAAGTCAGTTGAGAGATCCCTATTTGACCAATTAGATCCGCCCGCTATGACTGACAAAGTCCTTATGTTAGTCGCCGATGAGGTTCTAAGAGACCTTTATCCTGAAGGCGCGCCTGTGACTAAAATGGCCGTTTATATAATCTTGAGCCACGCCGCGTCAATTTTAGAAGACGAGCTAATGACCATGAGGAAGACCCTGAGGCGTGAAGAAGGCGATGACGTTGTCTACTGTTATTTTTACGTCGAGTTCTTACGGAAGGCTATGTTGGGAACCTATGAAAACAACCAGGAACCTATGAAAACAACCAGGATAGTGGAGTTTGTTATTTAACCACCGCAATGATCTCTCAAGAAATGTCCTGACCATCAACCTGGAGAGCCTGGCGTGACCGTTGGGCTCCCCAGCCGAAGGGGACAATATGAGCAATTTTCTTTACAGCGTGGGGACAGCTTTTATTGGCTTTTTCCTGGCCCAGTTGATCTGGGATAAATATATCAAAGACCGGCTGACCAAGCCCACAGATAGGCCAAAGAAATTAGGCCGTCCGAGAGTCGTCAACCCCTTGGGCCAGAGCTAAGATTTTCCCGTCCCTAGAACCGCCGTGATCCCATCACCACCACCGCACGATCCCACCATTACCACAGCCCCGCCCGAGCGTCCGGGCGAGCTCCCACCCGCGGACGGGCGTGAGGCCCCGGATCCCATTGGAGATTTGCTAGATGGCTCGGGGGTTCATGACCTGGCCGCCGCGGTCAATCGACCCACCCATTGTCCAGGCGGACGGGAGAGCCAGGAGGGCCAGAGCCGCGATCAGGCCAGGAGCCATGACTCTTAGGCGCATCACAAGGAGCTCCAAGCCATGAATATCTGGTTTATTACCTGGACGAGCGCGCGTTCAGGCTCAACAGGCGTAAATCCAGACAGAGGGGAAAATAATTTTTCCGCTTATTGAGAATTCTCTACAAGCTAGACCAATTAGGCGAAAAAACTGATTGTCAGGAAAAAACAATCAAGATGACGCAAGCTGCGAAGTTGAGGATGGGAACCTAAATAGCCTTTACTTTCAGCAAAAGTTACGCAATTTTACAAACAAACAATATGGTTATAGACATGACGGGTACAAGACTTGTCCTCTCAACCCCCGTATAGACAATACGGGAACTGAGAAAATCAATATAAAAATAGCTTTAAATTTTTATAAATGGCATTATTTTTG
>JAISMU010000011.1 GCA_031276635.1 Deltaproteobacteria bacterium
AAACATCATGACCAAACATCATGACCAAATATCATGACCAAATATCATGATCAAACATCATGACCAAAAATCATGATCAAACATCATGATCAAAACTCATGATCAAACATGAGGATCAAACATCAGGATCAAATATCATGGTCAAACATCAGTATCAAACATCATGGTCAAACATCAGGATCAAACATCATAATCAAAAATTATGATCAAACATTATGATGAGCGTTTTTCCAGCCAGGACTTTCAGAGGCCATGACCAGTTTAAAATTCCCTCAGCGGTTCTATTTTGGTTGGCCTAACAATCAACTAAACTTTGAATTTATAATTATAAATATTATTTATTATTATTAAAAATACTTTATTATCAGATTTATTAATAACTTTATCAACAACAATATTTATCAATTTATCAAGTATTCCAATTTTAGACTCGCCAACTCCTGAAAGTAAATTATTTTTGCGACTAAACCGCCGGCTGAGGGGAGGTAACCTCGGCCCCGTGGCCGACCCTGGGGAGTATCGCTCGTCCGAACAGGCTCTTGATTAAAGCTTAATCTGGCTTCTGGGTTTAGGGCTGGGGGCTCTCAGCCTTATGATAAAACAAAGAAAAATTGGGCAGTTTTGGCGTCTCTTGGGCTTGAGCGGCCTTTCCCAGGAGTTTAACCTGGCGATTGAGGGGGCTCTTGACTGGGGGTTTGACCAGGCTCTTATTGGGAGCTTGACGGCTCTTGATTAGGCTCTTGTTGGGAGCTTGACCGGCTCTTGATTAGGCTTTTGACGGGAGCTTGACCGGATCTTGATCAGGCTCTTGACGGGAACTTAATTGAGGCTCAACCAGACGCTATCCCCCCCCATCATCAGAGTCATGAAAGCGGCCCGGCGGCGGGCCGCGGTTTTTGACTGGCCTTAAAAACAGTTGGGTGGTCTTGGCCGCGGGCCAAGGCCACCCAAGAAAAGGCGGTTAGCGAATCCAAAACCCTAATTAGGCCAATGGATGACCTGGGTCTGCAGGTTATGAAGCATGGCCTGGAGCTGGAAAACCTGTTTTTCCATCTGGCCTAAAAGTTCCTCAGCGTTACTGGGCACGCTTTGGTCCAGGCTTTTGGTCAGGAGCCGAAGCTCGTCCTCAACTTCCAGGAGGTCAACCTGACCGGTGAGGCGCCTTTTTTTCAGCTCCTCAAGGGCCTTTTTCTCTTCTGGCATGAGCCGGCGCAGGACCGTGATCGGGGTCGGGCTCAACCAGGGATGATTGACCAGGAGTTTTTCGGTCTCGTTATGGATAAAGGCCCAGTCGAGCATGAGGGCCTTCCTTTTTTGGCTGAGCTCCTCGGTGGGGGGCTGGCCAGGCATGAGCAGGATGACGTTAGTCAGGCGATTTTCCACGTCCCGGAAATAGGCTTTTATTTCCGCCGGGGTCAGGGTTGTTGGTGGGGAACCCAAGGACTGGCTCAGGGCCAGACGTTGGGCGCGGCGATTATATTCCTCTTGATCCAAGGGGATCAGGGATAGTGGCTGATATTGGGTTGTCATTGACGTCTCTTGGGGAAAGCCCATCAGGGCTTTGTGTCGATTATACGACCGAAAATGACCCATAAACTCTCTCCAAAAGAAAAAGAGGCCAAAAAAACAAACTTACAAACGCTTGATTGTTAACTGAAAAAAAGATGTATATCAAGTTTGAGAAGCTAATTTATGGGTCAGATAAACCCAAAAAAGTGACTAAAAGAGAGTGTAAAACCCGACATTAAGGCCTTAAAAAAAATAAACAAAGAAAAACATTAAAACAGGACTTTTATGGCAAGGTCTATTTTAAATATTAATCTTCACTGGGATAATTAATTGTTCTTGATTATAAAATATTATTTTTGCTTCTTACCTTGCCATATCAAAAACTATAGGCTAATATACTCTGAAATAAGGAGTTTGTCAAAAGCCCCGGCTCCTTGGCTTCTCCAGGCGCGACATTTCTCCAGGAGAAACACTTTACTGGCGCGCCATTTCTCCAGGAGAAGCGCTTCTCTGGGCGCGCCACTTCTCCAGGAGAAACATTTATCCAGGCGCGTCATTTCTCCAGGGAGAAACACTTCTTTGGGCGCGCCACTTCTCTAGGAGAAACATTTCTCTGAGCGCGCCATTTCTCCAGGGAGAAACACTTATCCAGGCGTGTCATTTCTTCAGGAGATGCGCTTCTCTGGGCGCGCCACTTCTCCAGGAGAAACATTTCTCTGAGCGCGCCCTTTCTCCAGGAGAAGAGCTTTTCTGGGCGGGCCATTTCTCCAGGAGAAGCGCTTATCCAGGCGCGTCATTTCTCCAGGCGAGACACTTCTCTTGGTGGGACATCTTTCCAGGCGCGCTATTTCTCTTGGAGAAACATCTCTTTAGGTCTTTAGGCGCGCCCTCTTTTCGGCGCGACATCTTTAGGCGCGGTCAATGGAAGAGGACGCCAAACGTCAAAACGTCAAAACGTCAGGGCTTGATTTAGCGCGCCAATTTGTTTTTGGTATAATCATCCAGTTTCCAGCTCTATTACCGCTGTTTTTCAAATCTCGTGTTTATTGGCCCTGGCCAGGTGTTGGCCAGGGCCAATAAGGGTTCCCAGGCCCTGGGAGCTAGGGCGGTAATTTTGGCTGGGTCAACCCAGTGGAGTCAGCCTTAAGTGGAATCGATCTCGCTGAGGTCAGCTCAGGTTGGTCAGTCTCGACAAAAGGCTGGCCAGTTGAGCCAGAGTCCCGCCCTAGGCGCCTCCCGACAACATTAAAGACCGGGTTTCAGGCCACTTCCGGTCCAATGGAAAATGTGGGATTATGTTGATAGATCGTAAAAACCTCGCTTCTGGATATTTGGCCAAGGTGGCCGTCCTGGCCCTGGTCTTGGGGGCTATTTTTCCTTGCCTCGCCTTGGTCCCGGCCCAAGCTCAAGCTCAGGCCCAACCGATAACTCCCGAAAACAGCCAAGTGGCTAAAGAGCTGGGCCTGGCCTTCGCGCGGATTGAGCCGGGAACTTTTGTCATGGGCGCTAACACGCAATTGGAGAGGTTTACCAACAACGCCTCCCCCAGGCACGAGGTGACCATTACCAAGCCTTTTTATATGGGCAAGTTTGAGGTGACCCAGCGGCAGTGGCAGGCGGTGATGGATCTGAACCCCTCCCGGTTCAAGGGGGAGACCCTGCCTGTGGACTCAGTCACCTGGGATAAGGCCAAGGAGTTCATCGATAAGCTGAACGAGCGCGAGGGGCGGGTGGTTTTTCGATTACCCACCGAGGCGGAGTGGGAGTACGCGGCCCGGGCCGGGACGAGCTCTGTCTATTCCTTCAGTAACTCCCCGATCCATTTGGGGG
Source organism: Deltaproteobacteria bacterium (assembly GCA_031276635.1). GTDB lineage: Bacteria > Desulfobacterota > Desulfarculia > Adiutricales > Adiutricaceae > JAIROO01. Next base: position 3,340 of record JAISMU010000011.1, read on the forward strand.
ACTACGCCTGGTTCACCAACAACTCGGATCTGACCACTCATCCGGTGGGCCAGAAGAAACCCAATCCCTGGGGTCTTTACGATACCCTTGGCAACGTCCGGGAGTGGACCAGCGACTGGATGGAGCCCTATCCTAAAGAGGCTGTGGTCGATCCTAAGGGACCAGCGGAGGGCTCTAACCGGATAGCCAGGGGTGGGGCGTTCAGCTTTATTGATGTTAACTGCGCGATTTCCCGGCGGGTGGGCTACCGACCGGACATTAAACAGAATTTCTTAGGCCTGCGGCTGGTCCTGGCCCAGGAAGAGGTGAAACCCGAGGCGAAAAGCGAGGCCGCGGCCGGGGGCCAAGACCAGGCGAGGGCCGGGGGCAAGGCTGACGAGAAGGTTGAGGGCCAACCCGACTCCCAGACCAACGCGAGCTCGGAGGCGGGGGGTGGTGGCCTGGCCCAAGCCCCGGCTCCAGCCCAAGCCCAAGCTCCGGCTCCTGACCACGGTCAAGCCCTGGCTTCGGACCAGGGTCAGGAGCGGGGTTCTTCCCAAGAGAGTTCCCCCAGTTCTGAGAATCTTGAGCCTGGCCAGACACCTCTGACCTCGCCCCAGCCAGCGGGAACCGGGTCGAACCCCGGGGAAAGCCCCGCGGTCGCGGCCCCGGGGGAGGGCGCGGCTGACTCAAGCCCAACGCCGTCTCAATCGGCCGAGCCTGCCGCCGATTAAGCCCCAGTTCCAGCGGGGTTCCGGCTTTAGGCCAAAACGCGGGTTAAACCGCGACTTAAAAACACTCTTCCCTCCGCCCACAGATCAGGGAGCGGGGGCCCGGGGGCGAGCCTGACGGCTCACCCAGATCCGGCCCCCTGGGGTTGTAATGAGTTTTATTCAGGCGAGGGGGCTGGGGGCGAGCTTGGCGGCTCACTCAGATCCGGCCCCCCTGGGGTTGTAATGAGTTTTATTCAGGCGAGGGATCCCGAGGTGAGCCTGACGGCTCACCCAGATCCGGCCCCCTGGGGTCGTAATGAGTTTTATTCAGGCGAGGGGGCCGGGGGCGAACTTGGCGGCCCCCATCGACCTGGCCCCTGGGCTTGAATGAGTTTTATTTTGCCGGGAAGCCAAGTCTCTGGGGGAATCAATGATCTTGGCGGGGAAGATAAAGATGAAGATGAAGAAAATAGTTAAGGTTGGGCCCTCGCGAAAGTCATTCTTTCGGGAATTACGCTTGGTAACAGGTTGAAAGCGCTAATTTTATTTAAAGAGGTGCTAAAACCACGGTTTTCGCGAAGGCGGCAGGGTTAATTTTTCTGGGTATTTGGCGCCGCTTTGAGCCGGATTCTGGGGGCGGGGTGATTAATCTGAGTATATCGGCGACTAAGGCTGGAGTTTTTTCTGGATAATCGTCATCAATTGGGCTAACATGGCTTAAACCCCGAAAAAAAAGCGCGCGCTATGAAGCCAGGTCGAAAGCCATAGAGCCCTAAAAGCCATGGACACCCATTCAAGCCCTCCAACCTTGGTTTGGGCCACTGACCTCCAGACCCTCCCCGCGAGAAGCGTTTCTGGGGCTGGCCTACCAGCGGAAAGCTTGGGAGTTGTTTCCAGCGGGCCAGCCATGGACCGGCTCTGCCGCCAGAAAGTTCGGGGCGTAACCCTGAAAAACCCGTCTCAGTCGGGTTTTTCAGGGCCAAAGAATTTTTTTCCCGACCGCGATAAGGCCATATCTCTGGCTAAAATGAGGGGTCTGGTCGGTCGGTTTTCCAGGAACCAAATTGGCTTGGGCGGTGGAGCGATTTATTTGACTTTAGTTGAGCGCGAAGTCTATAATTTAATTGTCTTGACTGATATTTTAGATTTTTGGGATCTTATAATTAGCGTTTTTAGTCATATACTTGGAGTTAATAAGGCGCGAATTGGCGTCTATGGGTGGTAATCTGGCCATCTGGCTGTCCCAGAAGAGGCCACAATAATTTGTTTTTTTCCGCCTGTAACAGTTGGAGGCCCTGATGGACCCAATTATTTTGTCCCGGTTACAGTTCGCCGTAGCTACTATTGTTCATTTTTTCTACGTCCCGCTGACCATTGGCCTGAGTTTTTACATCGCCATTATGGAAACTCGCTATGTCAAGACTGGGGACGAGAAATTCAAGAGACAGGCCCAGTTCTGGGGCCGGATTTTCTTGATTAACTTTGTTTTAGGCGTGGTCACCGGCATTGCCCTGGAATTCCAGTTTGGAACCAACTGGGCCTTGTACTCCAAGTTTGTCGGGGACATCTTTGGCTCTCTCTTGGCGATTGAGGCCACCTTGGCCTTTTTCCTGGAGTCCACCTTCATCGGGATCTGGGCCTTTGGCTGGAACAGGGTCTCCAAAAAGGTTCACCTGGCCTCCATCTGGCTGGTGGCTTTCGCGGGGACCATTTCGGCCCTGTGGATCCTCCTGGCCAACGGTTTCATGCAACATCCCGTGGGTTATAAGTTGGTCGATGGGGTGGCTAAGCTGGCCAGTTTCACGGATGTCCTGACCAATATTTATGGCTGGAGCATGTACGCGCACACGGTTTTTGGGGCCTTCTTGTTGACTGGCTTTCTGGTCATGGGGGTTTCGGCCTGGCACCTGTTTGTGGGCCGCGACGTGGAGTTCTTCTCCACCTCCTTCCGGCTGGGCTCCTGTTTCGCCTTGTGTTTCTCCATCCTCTTGGTCATCTCCGGCCATCACCTGGGCCAGGTTACCGCTGAGCATCAAGAGTCCAAGTTCGCGGCCATGGAGGCGGTCTGGGAAACTCAGACCGAGGCTCCCATGCACCTGCTGAAGTTTCCGCATTTCACCTCCGAGGAGGGCAATGTGGTGGAGGCTTTGGCTATTCCAGGCTTTTTGAGCTTTATGGCTGGCAATGACACCGCGACCACGGTTATAGGTATGAAGGACATCCGCCCGGAGGATCGGCCTCCGGTCTGGCCGATCTTTTACTCTTTCCGGCTCATGGTGGGCCTGGGATTCCTGTTCCTGGCCGTCGCGGTGGGCACGTTCTTCGTTCGGGGCATGGTGACCAGCCTGGGTTGGGGGCTTTGGGTTTATATCCTGATTATCCCTCTGCCATATATCGCCCTCCAGCTAGGCTGGCTGGTCACCGAGATAGGCCGTCAGCCCTGGGTGGTCTTTGGTTTGATGCGCACGGCCGACGCGGGTAGCCCACCGGTGGATTGGTATCAGATACTTCTAACCCTGTTAGCCATGATAGGCGTTTACGGGGCCATTACCGTGACCGGGTTTACGTTAATGATCAAGTCCGCCCTCAATGGTCCTCGGAACCAGCAAGAGCACTACGCCTAGAAGGCCTTGGGAGGTGATGTCATGGATTGGCAACTTGTTTTACCCGCGGTTTGGTTCGTTGTTTGGGGCGTTCTGTGGGGTGTCTATTTTGTCCTGGACGGCTACGACCTGGGCATAGCGATGTGGGTCCCCCTGTTGGGAGCCTCCAGCGAGAAAGAGCGCGGAACCATGCACCACGTGACCGGGCCTTTCTGGGACGGCAACGAGGTCTGGCTGATTACCGCCGGGGGCGTGACCTTCGCGGCTTTTCCCCTGGCTTACGCGGTTCTCTTTTCCAGTCTCTACAGCCCCCTGATGATCCTGCTTTTCTGTTTGATCCTCCGGGGAGTCTGCTCAGAGCTGCGTTTTCAGTGGGACAACATCACTTACCGCTGGGTCTGCGATGGTCTCATCGCCCTGACCTCTCTGCTGGCCGCTCTTCTGCTGGGCGTGGCCTTCTCCAATCTCTTCCGGGGATTGCCGCTTGAGTTTGACCAGGCCAAGGGGTTTTACATGTTCCAGGGCAATATCCTGAACCTTTTGCACCCCTACTGCCTCTTGGGCGGGATCGTCTTTGTCCTGATGTTCCTGGTTCATGGGGCCCTGTATCTGGGTTGGCGGGTGATCGGGGACCTGAAGGACAAGGCTCTCTACATGGCCAAGTTCACCTGGCCGGTCTTCATGGGGTTGTTCCTGATCTACGTGATTTTAACTTTCACCTTCGCCGGGCTTTATAAAAACTATCTGGCCTCGCCCCTGCTTTTGGCTCTGCCGCTTCTGTGCGCCATTTTGTTCATTCTCTCGGGGCTGGAGCTTTACAAGAAAACCAATATGGCCCGCTCGCTTCTGTACTCTTGCGGGGGAATTTTTACCTTGACCATGACTGGGGTTATCGGCATGTACCCCAATGTTATTCCCTCGCGCCTGGCGGAAAGCGGCAACGTCACCATCTTGAACGCCGCCTCCTCCACGCCGACTCTGACCATCATGTTGGTGGTGGCCCTCATTTTTGTGCCCATTGTCATTATTTACCAGATTTGGGCTCACCGGAAACTGGCTGTGACCATCAACGCTGACTATTGAGGCCAACTGGTTTTACCAGAAATTAGGATCGATTATTTTTCGGATAAGGTTTGAGTTTGAGCGAAAACGGGCCCCAGCGGGCCCGTTTTTTGCCTTCAGGCGGGCTGTCGCGAGCTTTTCGCTAGCTCTTGGGGATTGTCTGGAAGGCCTTTAATTCTTGACCAGATTTTGACCTGTCTTTTTAGTCTCAGTTATAGCTTAAGGGGCTGCGAGAAAATTAAGAGCCTATTTTTAATAAAAAAATCAAGTTAAAAGGTCATAATTAATCTTAAAAAAATTAGCACAGTTTGTTTAAAGAATTTTTAGTCAGCAATTAAAAATTACTTAACAAGTTGATTAATGAATGTTATAGTTGATTCATGAGTAGCGCGAAAGAGCTTCTCTTTAATCAACTTCAGTTATATAAATCTTTGTGTGATAATCGATCAGTTATATTTTAGGTTGGATCAGTTGCGTCATTATTAATGAAAGATGGAATTATCACTGTTTCTAGAGTTATTATGTATATCGCCTATAACTATCAAAAAAATGTATAGAAGAGATTAATAGTAGCCCAAAGGAGTTAACCCCCAACCTGGTTAGAGAAATTGGGGCTGGTCGAAAAACTAATCGCAAACCTAGCGAGATAACTCGGCCAGCTCTTGACTTAGGTTGTTGATTGTTTAGTCGCTCCTTTAACAAGAGGAGATCCTGAATCTTCTTTGAGGTGGACAGGTAAAAGCTGTCGGAATATAGCCTCGGAGCTTCGCGATAATGGCTATAGTGTAAGCGAGTGGCTTGTTCGCGATATATTGAGTAATTTGGGCTATTCCCTATAAAGCGACCAAAAAGTTCTAAATAGTAAACAACATTATTTAATAAATTAATAATTATAGTTTATTAATTGTTAAATAACTTGTTATGTTAAAATTTACGAACATATGATCTCAGTAGATACAAAAAAATTAAATATTAAAAAATTATGCTAATTCAAAATAAAAATATGGCGTTAAGGTTCTTCATTAAAAGTTAATTCTCAAGATTTTCCATCTCCACAACTGGCTAGGGCAATTCAGTATGGTATTCTTGATTTAAACAATAATAATGTTTTTGTTAACGTAGGCGTTACATATAATACCGAAATTATCATATTTTCTTCTATTAATGATTGATTGATTAAAATTAGATCTAAACGTATAAATATAGTAAATAAATATTGATTAATGCTGACAGTGGAGCTAGTAATTCTTTTAGGTCGTGTTTCTGGAAAATACGGTTACAGCTGATATCTGATAAAATTGGTAAACCAATTAGTGTTTGCTATTTTCCACCTGAAAATCGAAGTGGCACAAAATTGAGCATTGTCTTTTCTCTTTTATCAGTATAAACTGGCGCGCTAAACCCTTGATCGACCATGAAATTGTTGTGTCATTGATTAATACGACAATAATAAATATTTGATTAAAAATTAATTGCTATCTAGATGATAAAAAATAATAACTTGCTTTAAAAGTCAGTGATAAATAGTTTAAGAAGATTAATATAAAAAAATATAAATTTCAATAAGAATTGAATTATATAATTTATCTAAAAAAAATTGAAAATAGGTAATTAATTTCCTCGCGTCCCCTTACCAAATACTAACCAATAGCCAGAATCGCGGGCCTATTTACAAAGGACAGGCGAGGTGATATAAATCTACTGTTTAGGTTCTGGTGGATTTAAACCCTTGGCTTTAGCGTCATTTTTTGAATTTGGCCTCTCCTTCAAAATTACTATTATAAAACAATTTGTTGCTATAAATTGTAAATATAAAAAATAAAATAGCCACTTACTTGACTAAAAAAAGTATTAAAAAAATAGACTGCTTGAAGATAAATTTCTAAAGTGATATTTAAATTGCTATATATAATGTAAAAATATATTTTTAGAAAATAAATTATTTTTCAATAAAGATGTTAACTTAGAATTTAAATAAAAGTAATATAGACTACATCCTTAGTTCATTTTTAGAGAGAAGGTTCAGACGCGTGTCTTTATTAGCTTTTAATAAACTTTAGTCTTAGATCCAGACCACCGGTTTTAACCGATGGTCTGGTTGACTGATTTTCGATTGAATAGACGTGATAAAAGTCAAATTTAAAGTCCAAAGATTTCTATCTGTCAGGTTTAAGGGATGAAAAAGTTACCGATTGGTTTTGCTGATTTTGAGGAAATTCGTCGTCGCGGCTGTGTTTACGCCGACAAGACCGAATTTCTCCACAATTTACTAACCGACGGCAATCCATTTTTCCTCTCCAGGCCCCGCCGCTTCGGGAAATCTCTTTTAGTCAGTACCCTTGAGGCCATCTTGCGGGGCCGCCGGGAGCTGTTCCAGGGACTGAGGATCGACTCCTCTGATTATGATTGGACCGCTTATCCTGTCTTACATTTTTCCATGGACAATATCTATTCTGATGACCCAACAATTGTGGAAAAAGTTCTACGCCAATCTCTAGACTCCATTGCTTTTCAAGAGAGGTTTTCGCCTGATCTCCTGGATTTACTAAAGAACTGGCCCACCCCAGGAACTTATTTTTCGGCCTTGATCAAGGAGTTCCATTTTAAGTATGGCTTGAAACCGGCCATTCTGATTGATGAGTATGACGCCCCGATTATCCGTCATCTCAACCAGCCAGAAAAGGCCGACCAAATCCGCAAGGTTTTTCAAGAATTTTACAGCGCTCTGAAAAACGCGGAAAAAGATCGAGGTTTCACTTTTATCACTGGAGTCACCAAATTCACGAAAGCCTCTATTTTTTCCGCTTTAAACAACTTGGTTGATCTTACTCTTGACGAT
>JAISMU010000031.1 GCA_031276635.1 Deltaproteobacteria bacterium
TCAGATCCAACCGCCCCTTGGAACCAGGCAGCTCACTTTGGACCTTAAAATCATAATAAAGAAAAAGTAATTGAAGAAAGGAGTGGAAATCGCTTTCGTGGTCTGGCTTTTGAAAATAAGTCAGGCGGGTAAAATAAGAGTTGAGAGTAGAGGTGACTTTTTCAGCGTCTCGGGTCAAGAAAGCCTGAACAAGCATTTCTTTCTCAGCGTTAAGATCCTTTTCCGAGACGAGGCCAAAAATGAGGCTAAAACAATCACGGTAATAAGAGCTTTCAACCTCTAAATTGGGGAGCCGGAAAGAATAGAGGACCTCCTTGGATCGCTGGCCAGTATCCCTGGAAACAATAACCTGGCGCGAAATTTTATCCAAAGTCAGATAGCCACTGTGGAAGAGGACCGAACCAGCCTGAAGCTGGGTCAAATCAGATTTTCTCACTTCCTTGGCGAGGTAAGTTTCCAAGTTAGGCGAAATAAAATCCAACGGCCTTTTCTTGATCAGAGCATCCAGATGGGAAGGCTTTCCGCTTTGGACCCAATAGCTGTCAAAAGGCCAGAGGTCTTTCCATCACCAGACAACGCGGTATTAACACCCGTGGTTCTTTCGGCCTCTTAATTTCCATTTGTCGCAAATAAGGGTTGGCGACTCTCTTCAGCCTGGTGAGTTTCCTTAGAGGACCCAGGCGAACCAGTCGAGCCACGCGCGACCGCCTTGACCTGACCAGCTAATTACTCCAACCGGATTTTTCAATCCTGGGCCCGCTCGTCCTTAGCCAGCCACAACCGGGGGGGAATCGGCTGGTAGACCCAACGCCCGTCCGGCCCGGCAATTTTGTCATAAACGCCGCTAATCGGAAGCCGGGCTCGCCGCAGAATCCGAGTCGCCTTTCTCAAGTCCCCCGCCCCCACCCGCAGGCAGAACCCGCACTGAGCCCCCAGGGCGTTAGGCCGGGCCATGACCCGCACTTCCAGGTCCTGGGCTTTCAGGGCCTCCTCTCCCAGAAGGGCCGCCCCGGTCCCGTCAAACGTGATGACTTTCTCCACCTGCCCCTCAAATCTTTTCGTCAAAGCGGAGCACCCTATCCAACTCTCCGGCTGGCACGTCAAACGTGACCCGGTGCGGTCCGACTTCCTCGTGGCTGAAGAACTCCGGCAACCGATCGCTGGCCGAGGTCAGGCCGGCCCGCTGATTAAAGCCCGTCTCCAGGGCCAGCACCTTCTGACCCAGGCTATCCAGGTCGGCCCGAGTCAGAGACCAGCCGTAACGGGCTTTCAGCATGTCCACCACCGCGTCCACAGCCTCTGGGCTCTCAAAAAAAGCGAAGGAGACAAACATGCAAAGCCCCAGAGTGTCCACGGCCGCCGCCGAGACCTGGGTTCGGCGGGACAGCTCGGCCTGGCCTTCGGGGGTAAGCGGGTCCACTTCCCCGCCCAGGCCCAGGATATTGGCGGCGTAACTGAAGCCAGCCGTGTGGTCAGCTCCCTGGGGATTGGTAGCGAAAGTCACGCCCTGACCCTTGACGCTGCGAGGGTCAAAGGCTGGCAAGGCCTGCCCCTTGACCTCGGCCACCCGGACCGCCCCATAGACCCGACCACAGATGGCCGCCCCCGAGCCCAGAATCCGGCCCAACGGCGTGCCCTGGCTGATCTCGGCCACCGCCGCCAAGGCTCCCTCGGCGTCCCCGAACCGCAGAACCCCAGCCTCCATCAGAATGGCCACCGCCGCTCCCACGTCAATGGTGTCCACCCCTGTGTCGTCACAAAGCCGGTCATAACGGGCCACGGCGTCCAGATCGCTGATGTCCGTGTTAGGCCCAAACGCCCACATGGTCTCATAATCCGGCCATTTGCCGATTCTTTTGCCCAACCGGTCGGGAAAAACCCCACTGCAACGCATGACGCAGCCAGTCATGCAACCCCGGGCCACCCGTCCCTGCCCCCCGCGGCTCTTGGTGAGCTGGTTAAGTCTCTCCCCCGACAGAGCCTCTGGTTGGTCAAAGCGGCCCTGGGAAAAGTTTCTGGTCGGCAAAGCCCCGGCCTCGTTAAACAAACCCATCATGGCCGCCGAACCATACTCGGCCAGGCTGTGGCCGCAGACCGGGTGCTCAGTTAAAGCCTTGGCGAAACGCTTGGCCGCCTGGTTGAAGGCGGACTGGTCATAAAGAGGGATCTGGGAGCGCTGGCCGGGTTGGATAATGATGGCCTTAAGACGTTTGGAGCCCATGACCGCCCCCAGCCCCCCACGGGCCGCGTGCCGGGAGGGCAGGCCATCCAAGTCAGTCATGGCCAGGGAAGCGGCGGCCAGCCGAAATTCCCCGGCCCGACCGATGGTGATGTACCCGCTCTCAGGCCCAAAGTCCCGCTGAAGGAGCTCCACCGCGTCGTAGTTGTTCAAACCCCCGGCCTGACAGGGGGCCAACTTAACCCCCTCGGGGGAGATCTCCAACTGGAGCCATTGCCCCGGCTGCCCCACCCCCTCAATGACCACAGCCAAAAGACCCAGGCTGGCCAGGTGCCCCCCGGGTTGCCCCCCACTGTTGGACTCTTTGGCCCCCATGGTCAAGGGACTTTTGGCTCCCACCGACAGACGACCGGAGTTGGCGCAGGAAGTGCCCCCCAAAAGGCCGGGAGCGAAGATGAGCTTATTTTTGGGCCCGAGAGGATTAGCCAGGGGGTCCACTTCCCGGGCCACAATGGCTGAGGTGAGACCGCGACCACCCAGGCCCACGCAATAATCAGGGGGATCAGAGAAGGAGATTGTCTGAGAGCTGAGGTTGACCCTCAGGATTTTAGCCATCCTTGGATTTGACTCGGCGGGGGGAAAAGGGCATCTTGCCATCTTTTTTCAACTCGTAGAATATGTCCACCAAAGCCTCGGCCACCTGAGCGTTAAAGTGATCCTTGCGCCTGATGAGAAAAAACCGGCGACAAGGCCCAAACTCCAAGGGCCAGGCCACCAGGTCGGTCATGTCCATAGTGGAGAGAATGAGGTTGCTGACCACCGCCGCCCCAAAAGCCGCCCGGACCAGAGTAATGGTCGGGCCCAGCCCATCGACCTCGGCCTTGAAGCGAAAGCGGCTGACATCATCGCCCAGGCTGGAAAGAAACGCCGCCCGCGTCCCGCTGCCATCCTCACGCAAAATCAGGGGCCAGTTAGCCAGGTCGGCCGGAGTCCGGGGCCGTGAGCCCATCTTGGCCACCAGCTCGGAGCTGGCCACCAGAACCAGGCGATCCGTGGCGTAGGGCCGGACCCAGATTTTCTCGGACTCGGAGACGACTGTCCCCACCAGGCCTAGGTCCAGATCGCCATCCAGAACCAGGCGGACAATCTCGCGGGAGTGGCCTGAGGTCAAGGTCAAGAAAACCCGGGGGTAACGTTGGCTGAAAACCTCCACCGCCGGGGGCACCAAAACCATGGAGGGAACTGATGAGGCTCCCACCGCCAGCTTGTCCTGAGCCACGGCCATCTGACGATTGACCGCCCAGGCGGCCTGCCCGGCCGTTTCCACTATTTTAATCGCGTAAGGGGCTAAAACCAAGGCCGCCGGTAAAGCTTTAACCCGCCGGGGCGTGCGCTCAAAAAGTTTCTGCCCTAAAAACTCTTCCAAACTCTTAATATTTTGGCTGACTGTGGGTTGAGACAAACCGAAAAATTGAGCGGTCAGGGAAAAACTCCGCGTATCCAATAACTTCAGAAATATTTCTAGTCTCTTGATGTCCATAGAAAACCATTTCAACTCAAAAGGCGGTCAATAATCAAGTCCACCAGGTGAGAATAGTCAGTCAGGCCAACAAGGGGGGCCCCGGTTGGGCTGAGGGAACCCTCTACGCAAAAGGCCAAATGGGGGGGAGAACTCACCGGCTCCCGGGCCCCACCCTGGCGAAAAATCTCAATTTTTGGGTAGGGACTGTTCTTTCCCCCCTCCAGCAGGATAAGATCGCTATCCGAAAAATGGCCCAGCAAATCCGCGGCGGTGAGTCCGACCGCCTCCTTGGTCACCAGCCAACGAGCCGCCGAGTAGACCGCCACCCCCTGGGCCCCGGCGGCCCGGAGCTTATAGCTATCCGTCCCCGGGACATCGGGCTCAAAATCATGGCCGTCATGTTTGATGACCGCGATTTTTAAACCCCTTTGCCGCAGAAGGGGAATCAAGTTGGTCAACAAAGTGGTTTTGCCAACCTTCTTAAGCCCACAGACAGCCACCACCGGGGGCTGGGTCTTGAGGTTTTCGATAAGGCCAACCGCCTGGCTAAAGATAGAAATTTCTGAAAAGAAAAAAAGCTGAATTAGTAAATTTATTATCTCACAATCGGTTAAAATAATAAAGAACTGAAAAAACGGCCTCTGGGGCCGAATTCCTGGAGTCAGGCCCGGTCGAAATTGTCAAAAAAACTCAGTTTCAGAGTCAGGGCCACTATACTGATCCCCCCAGGACTGGCCCGCCGTAGAGCTAAAATAACGCTTATAACAAAAAAAAATCTCAGGTTTAAAACTCAATAGCTTAAACCTGAGATTATTATATTAATAAAAAGAAAAAAAATAATAAACAAAGAATATTTACAATTTATTTCTCTTTCTGGATCTTAACTGGCACATTTACCCGGACGCTCACCGCGTCAGTCAAATCAACGGCTTTGCCTTTCAGCACCCCGACCACCTTGATGATCTTCAGAGTCTTGATTTCCTCGGAGGTGTACAATATCCCCATATCATAACGATCCAAGCCATCGCCACCCTTGATGGAGCCCTCAAAAGCTATTTCGCCATAATTCGAGGCGATAATGAAGTCCTCAAGGGCGTCAATGTTCGGGTCCTTGGCCAAACCCTGGCCGTCAACCATGAACCGGTAAGCGAAATCACCATCGTCGTCTGAGTAGCTGTCACAACTCCAGATTTCCAAAGTGCCCGGGCCAGCGTACTTTTCCTGGGCCTGAGCCAAGCCGGGCAAAGCCAAGCTGACTAAGGCCAGGCAACCAATCAACCAAAAAACTCGCAGACTATCGCGCATGTTAACTCCTTGTGGCCACCTCTCCGTGGGTGGCCAATTTTCTTAAGGCCATAGCTTAAACCCTGGCCAACGGCCTGGGCAAAGAACCTGAAACCATTGATAAAACCCTCGGAACCGCAAAAGTTTTGGCCCGCCCGAAAACTCCCCCAAGCCCCAGGCTGAGCTGGCGGCGGCGGTTCATTTAATACTTAAAGAACGTTATTATCATGCCAGTAAACTTTAAAAAGATAAAATTTACTTGCTATTTGTGGGCCAGTTTAGATTCTGACGGTTTAGTTTACAGCAAAATTAAGGCCTAGGCAATTTTCTGGCCCCTTTTCTCGCCGCCCCAAAAAGCGCCAAACGCGACCTTTTTGACTCCTCGGAAATACCCTCTGACCCAGAGGATCCAGGCCTGGCCCAGTAAATAGGCCGGAAATTTATCCTTTCCCCCTCCTCGGCCAGTCAATAGCCCCCCACCCCCAATCTGGGGCCGGGGTTGAGCTTGGTTAAAAAAAAAGCCCTGACCCCTGGCCAAGGCTTTGTTGAAAAATTGTTAGAAAATTATCGGGGTCGTTTTATCGAGGACACAGTACCCTTACCCTCTCCGTCTCATAGTGGCATTTTTCAACCACTTTCCAGCGGCCATTTTTCTGTTTTTCGCGGACTTTTTCACAAACCCGTTTTCTTCGTATCTTGTTAGGGTTACATTTGGACGGCTTTTGACCGGGTCTTACCGGCCCCCGCCTATCTACCCGCTGGCGATCCGCGATGGTCTGAATAGAGCCAACCGGCCCCTCGTCAACCAACCCGGCTAGCCTCCCCTGAGGAAAATAAGCGTTATTGAGGAAAGAACTGTCCCCCACCCCGTTCCAAGCCTCTTGAGTCCGCGAGCTCTGAACAGCCGCCGCCGCGTGCCCCACCCAGATCATCACAGCCAGCGACAGGGCCAGGGGAAAAATAAAAAATGAACAAGTTTTGTTTAATTTTGTCATTTAATACCTCATTAAAAAAATAATTAAATTTAAACTTATAAACAAATATATAACTTTATTTACGACGTCCGCTGATATTTCTGAATTTTAACACAGAGCAAGATTCAAGCCAAGGATATTTTCTCTGCCGGACTTCTGTTTTCAGCCTTATTTTTCTATAAAACTGGTTTCCCTGGAGTTATTCACCTCGGAAAAAATGACTAATTTTTACTCGCGCCTATTCAATTTTAACCGAATCTGGCCAGCCAGACGGTCAAGCAGATCCAGGCGCCTTAAATGGCCCCTGAACCGGTCTCAGTCCAAAAATTGTGTTCGCCCCATCGGTCGCGCGCCCCTTTCGCCATCTATCAAGAAAAGCCGCCTTACTCTGGCGTAAATTCCAGACTGGATTCAACCAGAACTTTTCTGCCAAAAGTCTACCCAAAAATTATGATAAGAAACTACTTAGATTAGCTATTAAATATATTTTTGATAATATATTGATAATATGTTATCTTTTATGGCCAGAACCTAGAGGACGTCTTCGCAAAAACCCTGTTTTTTTAAATCATACCTTAAATAAAATTTGTGATTTCAATATATTAACAATTGTTATTCCAGAAATAATGACTTTTTGCGAGGGCATCATAAATGAAAACCTCTGGGGATTTTTTGAGCTTAAGGAGAGAGAGGGTCAGCTATTTATGGCCGCGAAAGCCCTCTAAAATAGCCGCGGCCAAGAAATCTTTTTCCAGATGGACCAAACTTACCACCTGAAACGATTATGGATAAAGTCAAAAACTCTGGTCGTTATTGACTCATGAGCGAGGGTATTATATACATTCTTCCGGGAATATATGGGTTCTGGTGAGCTCCTTGGTCTTCAAAACCAATGCTGGCGGCTGACCGTCGCCTAGGTGGGTTCGATTCCCACATATTCCCGCCAGCCAGCTCCCGCCAAACCCTCTAGCCCGCCCCCCAGGCCCTGGTTACCCCCCGCTCTTGAACTTGGTCAATCTATTTATTGCTTGTAATCCTGACCATTTAAAGCTATCTTTTATGATAAGTTAAACGCCTGTTTCCAGGTCTCGCCCTCACGGGCTGGCCCCATTTGTATTTTTTGCTCCGCCCGGAGCCAACCCCGGCCAGGAGACCGCCATGTATGTGACCGACAGCCGGGAAAGCCGGGAGCTCGACCGCGTGGCCATGAGCTTTGGCTTGGCCGGGGTGGTCCTCATGGAAAACGCCTCCCGCTCCATTTTCCAGGCCGCTCTGGAATTCTGGCCCAGACTGGCCCAAGATCCCTCAATTCCCGTGGCCGTTCTGGCCGGGCCTGGCCAGAACGGCGGGGACGGCCTGGTTCTGGCCCGCCTTTTCTCAGCCCGGGGCCATCCGGTCCAGGTCTGGCGAGTTGGCCCGGAACCAGGTGGGGACGCGGCCATCAATCTCAAGATCCTCCACAATCTGGGCCTGCCGGTGGAGATCCTCAGCCAAGCGACCCAGACCGGGCCAACCCTTGATCCCCGGGCCCTATTGATCGACGCCCTGCTGGGCACCGGCCTGGACCGCCCGGTTACGGGCCCGCTGGCTCAGACCTTGGAAAAAGTCGCCCATCATCCCGGCCCAACCTTGGCTGTGGATCTGCCCTCGGGCCTGGCCGCCGACACTGGCCAAGCTCTGGGGCCAGTCAAAAAGGCTCACCTTACCGTGACGGTGGGCGCCTACAAGCGCGGCCTTTTCTTGCGGGACGGCCCCAACTTGGCCGGGACCATCCGTCTGGCGGACTTGGGCCTGTGCCCTCCGATGCTCGCCCAAGCCGAGCCCCGGGGCCTTTTCCTGGACGAGAGTCTGGCCCGCTCTTACGCCCCCGCCCGACCCCAGGCAGGCCACAAAGGCTCCTTCGGCCACGCCGTGGTGGCGGGCGGGGCGGTCGGCAAAACCGGAGCTCTGGCCTTGGCCACCCTCGGGGCCCTACGCTCTGGGTGCGGTCTGGTGACGGCGGCTCATCCCGCCAGTTGTGGCCTCAGTCTCACTGACAACCTCATCTCGGCCATGACCTGGCCGCTGGCGGAGGACCAGCCGGGGCAAGTGTCGGCCAAAGCCGCCTCGGCCTTGATGGAGTTTCTGGCTATTCGCGGCAAACCCCTGGGGCTGGGGCCGGGTTTGGGCCTGGGCCCTGGAGCCCAAGCCCTCACCAGGCGCCTGGCCGCCGAGCTGCCGCTGCCCCTGGTTTTGGACGCCGACGCCCTGACCGCCCTGGTCGGCCAGCTGGACCTCCTGGCCCAAGCCCCGGCTCCCCGGATCCTAACCCCCCACCCTGGGGAGGCCGGACAGCTGCTGGGCCTCTCCCCCCAAGATATCCAGCGAGATCGCTTTGGGGCGGTCCAAGCTCTGGCCCGGCAAAGTCAGGCCGTGGTTCTCTTGAAGGGCCAGCATACCCTCATCTTTGACCCCCAAACCGACCGCTACCTGGTTAACTCCTCAGGCGGCCCGGTTCTGGCCGTGGGCGGGTCTGGGGATATTCTGACCGGTCTCATCACCGGTTTTCTGGCTCAAAAACTCTCCCCCCTGGCCGCCGCCGCCCTGGGAGCCTTCACTCATGGCCGGGCCGGGGATCTGGCCGCCCAACGCTTGGGAACGCGAGGGATTCTACCTGGGGAGACCGCCGCCTTTTTGCCGGAGGTCCTGACCAGGCTCACCTCGAAGCCTGAGTAATATATTTAGGTTATTTATCCATGAAAAGCCTCAAATGGAAACTTGTTGTTGTCTTAATCCTGGTTCTGGCCGGAGTCGGGCTCCTCATCTGGCAACCCTGGTCCAAAGGCCCGCCCCCCAACTTTTTTCGGTTCCAGCGCGTCAACCTCAGTCAGCTGCGCCTGGCCGTCAGCGCCACCGGAACCTTGAACCCGGTGCGCCTGGTTAACGTCGGCACCCAGGTCTCCGGGACTATCCGGGAGCTGCTGGTGGACTTCAACGACCAGGTTAAAGCTGGGGATCTGATGCTGGTTCTGGATGACGACCTCTTCCAGGCCAAGGTCAATATGTCCAAGGCCAATGTCAAGACCGCCGAGGCCCAATGTCGCCTGGCCCGCATCAAGTATGAGCGCCTGGTCAAACTGCGCCAGGCCGGGGCCACCCCTCAAGAGGAGCTGGACACGGCCAAGGCTAACCTGGATATCGCCGAGGCCGGGCTTGAGCAGCAGCAGGCCGCCCTCAACCAGGACATCTATAACCTCAACAACACCAAGATCCTGGCCCCCATTGACGGGGTGATCATCAACCGGGCCGTGGACGTGGGCCAGACTGTGGCCGCCAGTTTCCAAACCCCGACCCTGATCGACATCGCCGGGGACCTGACCCAGATGCAGATCAACGCCAGTTTCGCCGAAGCCGACATTGGGCGCCTCAAACCGGGTCTGACGGCCTCCTTCACTGTAGACGCCTATCCAGGCCAGACTTTCAAAGGCGTCTTAAGGCAGATC
>JAISMU010000037.1 GCA_031276635.1 Deltaproteobacteria bacterium
AAAACGTAACCATCATACCATTTTAAGATGTTTTCTTTTAGATCGGCGATGGTGTCGCCTGGCTTCATCTGCCCTGTCGCTATGAGATCATTAAGAGTTTCCTCATAACGATCCGCGAAGAGAGCGTCCAGATCCTGGAGAGTGAAACCACAGACTCCGGCGTACTCCGGCTTAAGGGATATGTCCACAATATTGTTGGAGCTTTGACCCAGAGCGACTCTGGCCGCTTGCGAGATGCCGGTTACCAAGACAAAACGAATTTTTTCATCCAAATTTTTAAAACAGCGATAAAAATCGTGAAGCGTCTCCAGGTTGGCCTTGGCTATCGCTGGCTGGTCAAGGTTATCAATGATTGGGGCGTCATACTCGTCAATTAAAACGACCACTTTGCGCGCCGCTCCTAGGTTGTCAGAACATTCTCTAGGAGTTGACATATTCTTTTTATTATATTTATCGAAAAGGCCATTAACAAGCTCCTCAAGGGCGACGTCCAGAAACAAATCAGAAATAGAAATGCCTTCAGAAGTTCCTATAGCTTGAAGATTAAGTATAATTCGTTTATTTAAGAGGCTAGAATTTGAGATACCAGTGTAATTCATACTGAGATGGATGACAGGATGCGTTTCAAACGCGTAGTCTGAGGAATCAATCCACAACTCCTTAAAAAGATCCCTTTGGCCGAGAAACAGGGCTTTTATAGTACTGAGGAGGAGGGATTTACCAAAACGTCGGGGACGACAAAGAAAACAAACTTTACAATTGTTGATCAAATTATAAATATATTTAGTTTTATCAGCGTAAAGCATGTTTTCGCTGATAATTTCAGAAAAAGTTTGAATAATTTTTGTAATTTTCTTTTGCACGCCAAACTCCAAAAGCGGTGAGGGTTTAATTGGACTGATTTAGGTATTTTACCAGAGATTTAAGCTTTAGGCCAGAGGGATTTATTTATGCCCAGCAATTCTAATTTTGGCCATAACCCAACAGCCAGTTTAAGCTCGCGGGATTAATTATATTTTAATATATATATAATAAATTAGTTATCTAAAATTAAAAATTTTTATTTTGCTATGTTAAATAAATTTTCTTGTTTATAAAGTAAATAAATAGAGTATAATAACTAGTCATGTTAAATGTAGATCAATATATACAGATTCTTCGATACATAACTAGTTCGGCCAGTGATAAAAGAACTGGGAATAATATTATTTACTTAATTGAAGAAATAGTCATGTGTAATTTTAACATTTTCTTCTTTTAATCACCATCATGGTTAGCTTTTCAATGAAAAATGGAGGCGCAAAAAAATAGATCAAATTTTTCTAAAACTTTTAATGTAAAAAAACCACTAATAATAATATTAGAAATATACTTGGTAGCATAAAACATAATCGTTTTGATGTTATTTAATATTAGTAATGATATTATAAAAAAAACATCAAATTTATTCACTATATTTAATTAAAATTCACTATGATAATTATTTAGAAAAATATTATAAATTATCTAATTATAAATAATTTGATAATATAATGATTTATAGATTAATTTTAGCCTATAAAAAAATAAAATATCATATTCAACTTCAATTTTATTACGAATGAAGAAAGTTTTTAACAAATAAAAAATATATAAAGTGTAAGTTTTTTAAACTATATTTACCATCTGAAGGGCTTTGGTCAGAAGCGCCTCAGCGGCCGGGGATGACGGCCGCAAATTTAAAGAAATAGGTTTGTTTCATCGAAGAGCCACCGCTACCTCCATCAACAGAATATGAAGAAAGACCAATTAACTTTATAACATGCCATCTGGGACGCTGGCGTCTCTTGACAGATAATACCCGCCAAGATATAATTCAGTATCCTGATCCCGGTAAAAATGATTTTTGGCCAAGGGTCAAAATTTTTCTAAATAGGAATTGGCTGGTTTTTCGTTTAGGCCAGGGCGTTTGCTCGTTTTTTTTTTGCCCATTGAGCCCCCTTGGGAGGGGAAAATGAAACATACTCTCCAATTATCGGACCAGTCGCTGGAGTTATTGAAGTATTTTAGCGACAATAATTATTCTATTTCAGATGATTGTCTTGAGTTATTTGATATAGCTTCGGTTTTTTATTACAACTATCACACTAAAGAGATGCCAAAATTTATTAGTTGCGCTCGGTATTTTGTTTTTTTTGATCGCCTGATCGTTCATACCTCGGACCGGTTGGAAGCTCTTTTTCCTGGCTTTAAAGATGAGTTAAATAATGGTGATTTAGGATATCTAGAAAAATTAGATAAATTAAAAAAGTTTATTAGTGAAAAATTATTTATTTCGATTGGATTATCGAAATAATAAAAATTTCTATTATTGAAATAGTATTTTTTTCAATATCTAAACTAATTATTTGTATTTTAAGGCCATAAAAATGAAACACACACTCCAGCTGTCTGACCAAACACTTGAATTGTTAAAATATTTTAATGATAATAATTACGTTATTTCTGATGACTGTTTTGAGCTATTTGATATTGCCTCTGTTTTTTATTACAACTATCACATTAAAGAAATGCCCAAATTTATAGGTTGCGCTCATTTTTTTGTTTATTTTGATCGCCTAATTGTTCATACTTCGGACAGATTAGAAATTTTATTTCCTGGCTTTAAAGCGAGTCTGAATGATGATAATTTAGGTTATCTTGAAAAGTTAGATATTATAAAAAATTTTATAAAACAAAAGTTATTTATTTCAATCTGTTTAAATTAAACGCATAAAAAATCAATTTTTTCTGAATTTATAATTTAATTAAGTAAAAATTATAGTTTCTTAAAACGTTTAGCCAAATCTCCAGACACTCGTTTGGTCAAGCTTTAAGCCTCCTTTAAAACTCTTAGCCCAGAAATTCTTCGGCTCCCGCTTTCCCCAAGTTTTTTTCCTCGAAAAGGAAATTATTATGTGGTTAGCTGAAGGTTAGGCCAGCGATGCCAAGCCTCCTCCCAGAGAGCTGGTGGAAATATCTAAGGGGGAGGGAAAGCTGGAGTGAGATAGTTATAAATTTAATCCAGAAACCGATTATTTTTATCAGTGGGGCATTAAAATCAGAGCCAAGAAAACAGCCGAAAAGTCAAAATGAGAATTTCTGTTTTTTTTCGGTTCTTCTTGACAAATGCCGGGTAATTTGAGAAAATTCAAAAATCATTTGTCCAGTAGCCTTAGCGCCTGGCATTTTTTTCATTTTATATAGCTATTAATGTTAAAATATTTTCTTTTTATAGGGCTGTAAATTAATTATTGGTTTTAAAAATGAACATAGATTATATAGTTATTGAATCAATTTTTGAATTACGTTTTCAACCTAATAAATTATCAGTTTCTGAAATATTGCCAGGTATGATATATAGTCATCTTTCCGATGATTTTCCGACAGTTCAAAAACTTCCTTTGGCTAATTTTCCAACTATACTAGTGAATAATGATCCAAATTTATTATATTTACCTACTGTTATATTACAAGGAACTAATTGTTCACTACAAATAGGAAATAGAGTTGTTTCTTTAAGTTATCTTACTCCATTTGCTGAATGGGATTTTTTTTCAAATAAAATTTCTAAAATTACAAAAACTATAGAAAATACAAAACAAATAGAACAATTAGAAAGTTTTTCTATAAAATATATTTATTTATCTGAAACAAAATCTAGATTATCAAATTTCAACGTATTTATTGTTGTTGATGGTTATAATATAGCAAATGAAAATATTTCTTTGCAATATCAAATTAAAAAAGATAATATTATAACACATGTTAAAATTATTAGTCCTGCGGAAATAAAATTATTTCAGTCTGGAACAAAAAAAAATGGAGTTGTTGTAACAATTGATTGTATAAATGAAATACTAAACGATAAAACTAATCCTTGGGAATATATATATATTAATATCAATGATGTTTATGAGTCAATAAATTTATTATCGAAAAAAATTTTTAAATATAAAAATAATAATTAATAGTTTGTTATTTTGAGTATTAAATTTTATGCACAAATTAATTGAATATAATGATTTTCTTTCCAATTTTCATGATACTAATAGTATTATTGAAGCGAGTAAAAATGATTTCAAACCCTCAATTGAGGTTATAAATTTATGGGGAAAAAATATTGTAACTAAATTATCTGATTTAAATCTTAATATTAATAATTATAGTAATTTTATTGAAAATAAAATAGAACCTACTTTTCAAAATACATTAATTGCGCCTTATAAATATAAAGAATATTTATTTCAAGATAATGAGCTTCTTAATTTACTTAATTATTATAAAATAAATTCTATTAGAGAAGGTATGAAATCTATTTCAACTGAAAAATTCTTACTAAATAAATATAATAATAGATAATAGGTTTTTTTGTGTCTTATATTCGTATATATCTAGACGCATGCATGCTAGTTAACCCCTATAATTCATTTACTAAAGTAGCTATTTTTTGTCAACATTTAATTTTAGATATTAATAAAATAATTTTTCTATTTAATTATTATTTAAAACTTGAACTATTACCTAAACATTTATTATCAAATGATATATTTCAAATAAATTTTTTAAATGCCTTTTTTCTAAGGCTAAAAAAATAGATGTTCAACCAGATATTATAATAAAACAAGCAATTGATTTTAGCTCAAAATATGGAACAAAACCACTAGACTCCTTGCATATCAGTGCCGCATACCTTTCTGGAGCTGACGAATTTATGACAGCCGAATCAGATAAATCGCCTATATTTAGGGTGAAAGGAATAACAATCACACCAATTAATTGATTCAATATTTATTATATAATAAATTTAAATTCTATTCATCCTGTTTTATCTTTGCATTGACAACTTAACCCATTCCCTGTGGATTTTTTGTTTTACTATTTGCCTTGATTAAGGCGGTCTTCTTACCATATTCACTCCATAGATAAAATTTCTTAGCCTTATTATTTAATAATAACATTATTACGTAAACTTAACTTTAGAGGAGAAAAAATGGATATTAAGCAAATCAGGACCAAGGCTCGGGAATTGACTAAAGGCTTCTGTCGGGCCTGCCCGGTCTGCGATGGCCGGGCCTGCGCCGGGGAGGTCCCAGGCATGGGCGGGACCGGATCGGGCTGGTCTTTCACCAATAATATCATCGCGTTAAGGTCTGTTAACCTCAACCCCCGCCTGATTCACAAAGTTCATTACCCCAAGACCGAGACCGAGATTCTGGGCCTCAAGCTGGCGTTGCCCCTCATGATCGCCCCCATCGGCGGGATCGCCTTTAATCTAGGCGAGGCCATGAGCGAGGCCGCTTACCAGGAGGCTATCGCTTTTGGGGCCGTGGACGCCGGGATTGTCGCGGGCACCCCAGACGCGGTGCCCCTGGAGGTCATGAAAATAGGCCTGGCTCAGGCCAAGGCTCTGGGGCCGGGTCTGACCATCCCTTTCATTAAACCCTGGGAGCTGGACCGGATCGATCAAGAGATGGAGATGGCCCGGGAAGCCGGGGCTCAAGTGGTGGCCTGTGATCTCGACAGTGTTGGGCTCATCACCTTGCGTCTCATGGGGAGCCCGGCCATGGCCAAGGATACGGTGGAACTGGAGAAAATTGTTCAAAAGGCCCACCGTCGGGGACTGAAACTGATTGTCAAGGGCGTGATGAGCCTGAAGGACGCGAAGGCGGCGTTGTCGGCCGAAGTGGACGGCCTTTTGATTTCCAACCACGGAGGCCGGGTTCTGGACGGGGCGCCTGGGATGGCTCAGGCCTTGCCGCGAATCGCCCAGGAGCTCAAAGGCCGAATCCCTCTGCTGGCCGATGGCGGCATCCGCAGTGGGGTGGATATCTTGAAAACCCTGGCCCTGGGGGCGGACGCGGTCATGATTGGCCGACCTTTCGCCTTGATGGCCATTGGCGGTGGCCGGGAAGCGGTGGCTTTCTTGGTCAACACCCTGCGCTCGCAGCTGGAGCAGGCCATGGTCATGACCGGTTGCCCGGACGTGGCCAAGGCTGACCGGAGCCTTTTGTGGCCTGAGGAGGATTAACTGTTCGCTACGTTAATGGGATGGGGGTTGAAATAGCCGTCAGGTTACCAGGGTCAGGCTCTGAATCTGATGATTGTGGGACTATGTTGAATGAAACGCTAAAGACCGACGGCAGAGCGTTTCTCCATTTCTGACCTCATGAGGGCTTATTAGGGGATAAGCCGGAATCGGCGCGAAACGGGCGGGCGGCTTCAAGGCGGCTATTTGGGGCGGGGGCTGAAAAGCTGGCAGTTCTGGCCGGAGATCCGGAAGACCTGGATATAGGGCAGATACTTGGATTTAAAGCCCATGGCTCGGCAGCCGTGAGGGACACTGGCTTCCCAGGTGATGAAATAGTGCCGGCAAAGGCGACAGTTTCTTTGAGCTGGCCTTTCGGGGGGCGGGGCGGGGGAGTTCATGGGCGAAGGGGGAGGAAGCCGACCGCGGGCCACTGGCTCAAGAGAGGGGCCGGTCCCCAAAAAGGGCGGTGCCGATCCTGACCACGGTGGCTCCCTCGCTGATGGCCACCGGAAAGTCGCCGCTCATGCCCATGGACAGACCCCTCAAGGTTGGGGCCAGCTTTTCCCGGAGCTCATAGAGCTGGCGAAAGTAAGGCCGGGATTTTTCCGGGTCCGGGTCATAGGGTGGCATGGTCATCAGACCCTGGGGAATCAGGGTCGGGTATTTGGCCAAGTTATCCAGGAAGTCCCTCAACCGCTCTGGGGCCAGGCCGCTTTTGCTGAGCTCGCCGGAGACATTGACCTGGACGTAAACCTGGAGGGTCAGGCCCTTTTCCTCAAGGCGCTTATGGAGTTTTTCAGCCAGCTCCAGACTGTCCAAGGCGTGCAGGCAAGAAAAAAGACCCGGGGCGAAACGGGCCTTGTTGGTTTGCAAATGGCCGATGAAATGCCATTCGGCCTGGGGGAGTTTTTCTACCTTGTCCTGGGCTTCCTGGAGATAGCTTTCCCCGAAATATTTCTGGCCCGCGGCCAGATAAGTGGCCACGTCTCCCAGAGGAAAGGTCTTGCTGACCGCCAGCAGGGTGATCTCCCCAGACTGGCGACCGGCTCGCTTGGCCGCCGTCTCGATCTCAGCCCGAACTCGGGCCAGGCGAGAGCGGGCCTCCTCAGGCGTCAAAGAGGCGCTCACGCTTCTCCCTTGATATTGAAATAATACGAGGGGTCAAAGCCGGCCTTTTTCGGGGTAATGACGGCCTTGATGATGAAACTCTTGTTTTCTTGCCGCTCCAGATCAATCAGCTTGGGCCGGGGGTAAAGCTGTCCATTGGGGTCAGCGACCAGTTTGATTAAGGGGCTTAAAAGATCTTTGTGGTTGACTTCCATGACCACGGCGATGTGCCCAGAGTTGAGCTCTACCACTGAGCCTGGGGGATAGATGCCGACGGACTGGACAAAGCGGTCGACCCACTCGGGCTGAAAATGCGTGCCTCTGAGACCATAGATGAATTTCAGGGCGTCATGGGGCAACATGCCCTTGTGATAACATCGATCTGAGGTGAGGGCGTCATAGACATCCGACAGGCCGCAAATGGTGGCCAAATACGGAATGTCCGAGCCTTTGAGGTGGTCAGGGTAGCCGCTGCCGTCCATGCGCTCGTGGTGATGCTTGGCCACTTTGATGACCTGATCATCGACCCGCAGTTTTTGCTCAATGATAATCTCCGCCGACATGGCGGCGTGATTTTTCATGATGACAAACTCCTCATCGGTGAGTTTGTCGGGCTTATTGAGGATAAAGGCCGGGACGCGGCATTTGCCCAGGTCGTGAAACATGGTCCCCATGCCGAGGATTTTCAGCTCTGGGTCAGATAAACCTAGGGCTTTGCCGGAGGAGATGGAGAGAACCGAGACGTTGAGGGAATGAGTATAGGTGTAATCGTCAAAGCGCCGGAGCTTGATGAGGGCGGTCAGGGCGTCGGGGTTGCGGGAGACACTGTCCACCAGCTCGTCCACGTTTTCCTGAACCGCGTCCACCTCAATGCGTTTGTTCATCCGGCAGGCCGCCACCAAGGCCTTGGAGGTGTCCAGGGCCCGATTGTAGGCCTTGGCCGCCTTGGGGAGCTCCTGTTCCAGGGCGCTGACCGGGTCTGGCTTGGTTGGCTCGTTGGGGTGGAGGTTGGTGGGCACCCGGGTTTTGGTCTTGTAGGGGAAGTCCTTGGCCGACAGCTTGGCCGACAGCTTGGCTGTCTGCTCAGGCCGCAGAGTTTTCTGGGTGTCAATGTAGACTTCCTCAATGCCAAAATCCACCAGTTCGTCAATTTCGCTTCGATCCGAGATGTACTTGCTCTTGGTCTTCCAGGGATGGTTGAACCAAGCCCGGCCCACATCGGAGACGAACATGCCGACTTCTAGCTGTTTGGTGCTGATCTTGCGAATCATCGCCCAGTCCAAGGCCACGGTTTTTGGGTGAGGGTAAAAAAGTTGTTTGTTGGAAACAAAGTTCCCTCCTTGGCATTGACAAAAAATAAAAATCAATATATTTGTTATAATCAACCTAAAAATAAATTTAAAAAACTGAAAAAAGAACAGTTTTGAAGCCAAAACAGGATAGAATAAAAAAATAAGTTACGTAAATTAAGATTTTTTCGCTGGGATTGGCGTCGGTCCTCAACTTGGAGCCGAGTCCCAGATCGGCCTCGCCCACCAAACTTAAGTTGAGCCAGTAAGCCATCCTTTTAAGAATTATAACCCTTTCTATATAAGTGTCAAGAAAAGGTCCAGGAAGAATAACCCGGCCAATAAAATTACCTTTCTCAGTTGGCGAGGAAATTTGGCTTAGAAGAGCCCGGGCTGAATTTACTTTTTCCGCTCCACCAGGTCGAAGCGGTCAAAATGGGCCAGAAACGAGCCCCGGCCCTGGGTCTGAGATCGAATGGCCGTGGAATAGCCAAAAAGCTCGGCTAAGGGGGCCTGAGCGGTGATGACCCGGAAACCTCCGCTGTGACTGGCCAGATCCTCCACCCGGCCCAGCCGGGCGGCCAGGTCCCCGATGATCTCACCCGTGAACTCGTCGGGGCTGGTGATCTCCAGGCGCATGATAGGCTCCATCAGGGCCGGCGAGGCCTTGGTTAAAGCCTCGCGAGCGGCCACCGAGACCGCCACCCGGATGGGGGCCTCGGCTGACAGGCCCTCGCTGATCTCCAGCTTCGTCAGGGTCAGGCGCAAGTCCGTCAGGGGGTAACCCAGGATCGGCCCAGAGGTGAGGGCGGACCTCAAGGTTTCCTGGGCCAGGGCCAGGTGTTTGTCTAAAATTGTCTCAGTCGGGGTGAGAGGGCAGTCGACCTCCGCGCCTTGGCCCCGGCTCAGGGGAGCGGCCGTGACCTGAGCCCGAGCCATCTGGGCGGCCCCGCCCAACTCCCGGTCAAACAGGCCCTCGCCAAGGCTGGCCGCCGTGATGGTCTCCCGGTGGACGACCTGGGGTTTGCCGACCCGGGGACTCAGGCCGAACTCCCGGGCTAACCGGTGGATCAGGACCTCCAGGTGGAGCTCACCCATGCCGGAAATGACGGTTTGGCCAGTGTCATCATCGATTTTAATCTTGAAGGTGGGGTCCTCCTCGGTCATTTTCGTCAGGGTCTCCAGGAGCCGGCCCTGGTCAGCCGAAGTCTCGGGCTCCACGGCCACGGTGATGACCGGGTCGGCGGCCACGATCCTCTCCAGCAGGACTGGCCGCTCCGGGGCGCAGATGGTGTCCCCGGTGATGGCTCGCAGACCCACCACCCCCACCAGATCCCCGAAGCGAGCCTCGGGGACACGCTCCCGTTTGCCGGCGTTGAGGCGGAGCAGGCGGGCGATTTTGTCCTTTTGCCCAGCCCGGGTGTTCAGAACCTCGTCCCCCTCCCGCAGGCGGCCCGAGTACAGGCGCAGAAAATTGAGCTTGCGCCCCTGGTCCATCATCTGGATTTTGAAGACCAGGCCCACCGCTGGATCCTTGAGCCGAGGCTCAATAAGGATGGGCTCGCCCCGCGGGGTCTGGCCCATCAGGGGCGGCAGATCGGCCGGAGCGGGCAGATAGTCGACGATGCCGTCCAGAAGGGGCTGGACGCCCTTGTTGCGCAAGGCGGCCCCGGCGTAAACCGGAGAGGCCTGGAGCTTAATGGTGGCTTGGCGGATAGCCTGGCGCAGAGTCTCCAGGGGTATGTCCTGGTCCGCCAGATAGGCCTCCATGATGGCGTCATCGGTCTCGGCCAGGTTCTCCAGGAGCTGGCGGCGCCCCTCATTGGCCATTTCCTCGGCCGCCGGAGGGATGGGCAGGTCGGTCATCTCGGCCCCCAGGCGCTCGTCGGGCCAGACGTAATAGCGCAGGCGGGTTAAATCGATCACTCCCTCAAAGTTATCCCCCTGACCCCAAGGCAGGGTGATGACCAGAGGGTTGGCGCCTAACCGATCCCTTAGTTGCGCGAGAACTCGCTCGAAGTCCGCCCCGACCCGGTCAATCTTGTTGACAAAAACCAACTTGGGGACCCGGTGGCGGTCGGCCTGGCGCCAGACCGTTTCGGACTGGGGCTGCACCCCGCCCACGGCGCAGAAAACTCCCACCGCCCCGTCCAGGACGCGCAGGCTCCGCTCCACCTCAATGGTGAAGTCCACGTGGCCGGGGGTGTCAATGATGTTGATGTCCGCCTCGCGCCAGCGACAGGAGGTGACCGCGCTCATGATGGTGATGCCGCGTTCCTGCTCCTCGGGCAGGAAGTCCATGGTGGCCTCGCCATCGTGGACTTCCCCCAGCTTGTGGGTGACCCCGGTGTAGAACAGGACTCGCTCGGTGAGGGTGGTCTTGCCAGCGTCAATGTGAGCGATGACGCCGATATTGCGCAAGGGGCGATTTTTGGGGGCGTTGGACATTATCTCAGCGAGGCCGCCTTTTCCGCGACTTTTTCAGCCAGGGAGTTTTTGTAATCAAGCAGTCTCTGGGCCAGAGGCGCGTCAGAGAGGGCCAGAATCTGGGCGGCCAGGACCGCCGCGTTTTTGGCCCCGTCCAGAGTGACGGTGGCCACGGGCACCCCCGCCGGCATCATGACTGTGGACAGAAGGCTATCTAGCCCACTTAAAGGAGAGCTGGCCAAGGGTAGCCCGATGACCGGCAGGATGGTTTCAGCGGCCAGGACCCCGGCCAGGTGAGCGGCGTAGCCAGCCGCGGCCACCAGGACCTTGATGCCCCGGTCGCGGGCCTGTTGAGCGTAGGCCTGGGCTAGGCGGGGCGAGCGGTGAGCCGAGGCGATGGTCATCTCCCAGCTGACTCCGAGATTGTCCAGCGTCTCGGCGGCTTCCCGAACTAGGGGAAGATCGCTGTCCGAGCCCATGACCAGGCCCACCAGGGGCGATTTTTTCTCAAACAAGGCAGGCTCTCCTTCGGGGTCGACCGGGTGAGGACGACCATAAACCACGCGTTTAGACTAAATATTTTGGTGGAAAGTGTCAAGGTTTGGTTAAAAAGAAAAATAAGATCCGTAAGCCGTCAGAGCGACGGGCCTGGGTTGGGCTCGCGGAGTGGCGGCTTGTCAAAGTTGGGAATTTAGATTTGTTAGCCGCGAAAAATGTCGCCAGGCGAATTCATTCGCGCGCGATGGTGATGAGATAGGCTTGCCGCGTCAAGATTAAAGTCTGAGCGGAAAAAAAGTCTTGAATAAACCGTAGTTCCCAATTTTTTTGGATCTAAAATAGACATTTTTTTTTTGGCACTTCAATTTAGGGGCACTCGCCATGATCCGGTGATAGGAAATTTTACTCTATAAAATTATATTAATT
>JAISMU010000076.1 GCA_031276635.1 Deltaproteobacteria bacterium
CTAGTCACAAGATTATAAATGTATCTGGTCTTATCCGCGTATAAAAGATTCTCGTCAATTATTCGCGCGAATGACTGATTGCCAAGGGGTAGCTCTTTCAGGGTCATTAAGCCAATCCTGTCATCCCTCTAGCGATTTAGGGCCGATATCAGGGGCGGGCCTTTTGGGCTCGCCAAGTTATACGCGAAAAAAAATAAGATAAACCTGGAGAGAGACTTGATTTAAGCATACCACTAGATAGGCGGGGTTTTCAACAAAAAAAATTTTTCTATCAATATCCAAGATCAATTTAAAGTAATACATTCCAATTATTATATTTATATTTTATATAATTATATAGTATTTTTAATCAGACGGAGCCTGGCCAGGACCTAAAAAAAATGTCTTGAGGCCATTAGGCCTGGTTTTTGAAAAAAACATTTGGCGTCAAGGCTGGTCAGGCTTTTCCGCCTGACCAGCAAAAAAAATCACCTGGCCAGGCTTCTGGCCAAATCAGCTTCAGGTGAGCTGGTAGGGGCTATCTGAAAATTTTCCACCAGGTAACTCAGAACGGTCGGGGACACAAAAACCGGCAGAGTTGGCCCCAGAATGATGTTCTTGACCCCAAGAAACAAGAGCGTCAAGAGTATGCTGACCGCTTTCTGCTCGTACCAGGATAAAACCAAAGTGAGCGGCAACTCATTAACTCCCAGGTTAAACGCCTCGCCCAGAGCCAGGGCCACTTTAATGGCCGAATATGCGTCATTGCACTGCCCCAGGTCAATCAGGCGAGGTAGCCCGTTAATCTCACCGAGGTTCAGATCGTTAAAGCGAAATTTGCCGCAGCCCAGGGTCAAGATAATCGTGTCCTGAGGAGATTGTTGGACAAAATCCCGGAAATAGCTTCGACTGGCCCTGGCCCCATCGCAACCGCCAACCAGGAAGAAATGTTTGATGGCCCCGGATTTGACCGCCTCGATTATGGGCCCAGCCGCCGCCAGGACCGCGTTATGCCCAAAGCCGGTGGTAAAAGTTCCCGCCCCTTGGGGTTGGCTGTAACCCCTCAGCTCCAGGGCTTTTTGAATGACGGGGCTAAAATCCTTGCCCGGCCCGATATGGGTCAAGCCTGGATAGCCGACCACTGAGGTGGTGAAGACCCGGTCCGCGTAACTCTGGGCTGGCGGGGTCAAACAATTGGTGGTGAAGACAATCGCCCCGGGCAAATCCGCGAACTCGGCTCGTTGGTTGGGCCAGGCGGTTCCAAAATGGCCTTTAAGATGGGGAAATTGGCGTAAAGCCGGATAAGCGTGTCCTGACAACAACTCCCCGTGGGTGTAGACCTGGACGCCCTGGCCAGCGGTTTGCTCCAGGATAGCTTTTAAATCGCCCAAATCGTGCCCACTGACCACGATGAAAGGGCCCGGCTCAATAACCCGGCTGACCTGGACCGGGCCTGGAACCCCAAAAGTCGTCGTATGGGCCCGGTCCAGCAGCTCCAAGGCCTCGTAGTTGGCCTGCCCACACCGCAGGGCCAGCGGCAGCAGCTCGGCTAAACCATTGTCCTCGCTGGCGATGGCCTGGAGCGCCTCACGGCAGAACTCAACTATTTTTTGGACCTCCTGGCCCAGGGTCAGGGCGTGAAAAGCGTAGGCCGCCACCCCGCGAACGCCGAGCAAGAGAAGGGTTTTCAGGGACCGAATGTCTTCGGTGGCGTCACGGATTTTATAAAGGTTGTAGAACGGCTCATTGATCAAGCCGATCATTCTGGAGAGAGCCGCCTCGTCAAAATTGACGTTGGTCAGCGTCGCGAACATGGCCTCCAGAAACAACCGGTCCGGCAGGGCTGACCCTTTGCGCGAGCTCGTGATCAAGGCACCGGTCAACTCATCCTGCAGCCTGGCCACGTCAGGGCTCTTGCCGCAAGCCCCAGACTTGAGGCAGCCCCCAGAGCTGGCGGTCTGCTCACATTGCGCGCAGTACATATTATCCATAAATCACCTTCGTCCTTACCTAAGGTTGAAAACCCAATTAAATCCGACCCCGCCGGTCACTTCGACTCGGCCAGCGGCCATTTCTATAACGCGGGTCAAGGGAAACTCATCAGTCGATCCAGAAGCCCCCGACCAGGTTGCGGAGGCCCGCGGCGATTAAGCTGATTTGCGGGCCCTTGACTTGATGAGCCCATCTTATTAACCTGAGCTTGGATAGTCTGTTGGATTTCCAACAAAGGAGACCTGATGAAAAATAATTATTCCTCTCTCCCAGACTGTCAGCTTTTTGCTGGCCTGGAAGAAACAAACTTGGATTCCTTACTCAACTGCCTGGAGGCGGTCCCCAGAAAGTTCGCCAAGGGTGAGGTGGTTTTCACGGCTGGCGGTCGGTTTGACAAGGTCGGGGTGGTCATCTCGGGAAATTTGCATATAATCAGGGAGGATTTTTGGGGCAACCGGACCATCCTAGCCCGGATCGGCGAGGGGAATGTGTTTGGCGAGTCTTTTTCCTGCGCGAAAATAAATAGGCTCCCGGTCAGCTCGATCTGCGCCGAGGCCACAGAGGTCCTCTTGATCAATTACGCCCGAGTGATTACCACCTGTTCCTCAGCCTGCGCCTTCCACGCCCAGCTCATCAGCAACATGCTGCGGATCCTGGCTCAAAAGAATATCGCCTTGGTGCAAAAAATTGAGCACCTCACTCAACGGACAACCCGGGAAAAACTGCTCTCCTACCTCTCGGCCCAAGCCTTGGAGGCGGGTGGCGACATCTTTGAGATCCCCTTTAACCGACAAGAGCTGGCTGATTATCTGGCCGTGGAGCGCAGCGCCATGTCAGCGGAATTGTCTAAAATGCGCGCTGACAACATTTTGCTCTATCACCGCGGTCGCTTTGAGCTGCTGAGAAAAGACAGCTGAGAGCCTCAGCCCCAACAGTCGAGGATTATAATTTTAGCCAGGCCTGCCAGGGGGACAGGCCCTGCGACTCTGGCTACCCTCCTCTCAAGTCTCTGGGTCGCTTTTTAGGGCCCACCCGGACGCCGCCAATCCTACTCTGGCTATTATATAAATAGAAATTTTTTTTATTTCCTTTGTTTTATTATATAAAATTTTGATCGCTACCAAAATATTAATATATAAAGTTATTTTTTTAGTTATTATAAAAAATATTAATTATAAATTAATTCAAATTAACTTAATTAAAAAAAATAGATAAATATACCATAACTAAAGTTTAAACAAAAGATCCCGAATTTTTTAAATATATCTTCTAATTTCAATATGTTACCTTGGTGACTCGGTTCTTCGCTCGGAGTCTGAGATTTTTTTTTCAACGGCTAAAGCTTTTTCTGATTCAGCGTAAACATTTTCAACCTCACTTCGGCCTCCATTTTTTCCGACAAATGCCGCCCATAAATATTTCAATTCCTGAATAATTCACCAAACCAGGCTCCGAAACACGCCAGGCCTGAAGGACGAATTGTCCATCAGGCCTGGGAGAAAAATTCAAGACAATCAGGATCATCTCCAACTAAACAAACAGCGACCAGAGTTCCCTCCGCTCACGGAGCTCCGGCTTTAATGACTTCGCCGTCATCAATAGTCAACGTCGTCGGCATGTAGGCCGGAGGAGCTCCGCTGTAGGAAATGGAGACTGAGCCGCCAGTTACCTGGGTGCCGACCACAGTATGGTCGAGATCATGTTGGGTAACGCCGTTGAGAGTTCCAGTCGCGGTACCAAAATATGACGCGCTGACACTTTCCGCCTCGCCTCGCGGAAAGTTGACGTTAAAACTGGAGCTGGTCATGGAGCCTGACCCGCCCCTGAGGAAAACCCGAACATCGCCGCTGGCGTCCTGATAGTTCATCCCCATATCACCATCAGAAATACTGCCATCATTCACATTAAGCGAAAAGAAATACCAATTGTCAGAGACGGTCAGGGTTGACCCAGGCGGAGTGAAATGGCCTTCAATCGTGTACAATGGCTTTTCATGCAGGGATCCGGCAAAATTTAAAGCTAAAGGCATCTCGCTGGTCGGAGCCGAGTAGCCCATATCCGGTATATACACTGGAGTCAACTGACCGCTGAGTGAACCTGAAAAATCGAGAGGTGAGGCAAAAGAGCCGCTCATAACGGTCCCATCTCCAAGATGACCTTGAGAAGCCGATGGATCTCGCATATTTTCAGAATACTCGCTATGGGACGACCCAAAGTTGGAAATTGTAAAATGTAAGGTCGCCAGATTGAGACTGCCGGTTCCTCCGGTCGCGCCAAAATCAGTACTGGCCGTGGTGTAAACGCTGTGAGGATGAGTGTAAATTACGTTAAAGCCCGCGTTGGTTATGGCTCCAGTGCCAAAATCCAGATCAAAGACGAACATATTGGCGTCAATCTCTGTCGCTCCTGGCAAGCTGAAAGAACCTATCACCGTGCCATGGCGATTATCCTCGCTAGGCGAGTATGGCATTTTAATATCCGACAACCCCTGATCCAGATGAATATCCGGCAACCCCTGATCCAGAAGAGTCGATTCCGGCTCAATGGCCGCCGCCAAGGGTTGAATCCGCGTTTCGCCGCCAACGAGGTCGCCGCTCCCGAAGTCTTCCACAAACAATGAGCCAGGCTCCGTGGAAGATGACTCAATGGCTATGGCGTTCAGGCCGGATGTGGGGCTGGCGTTGGGGTTGGCCAGAACAGCCGTCAGAAGATCCCCACCGTCCGGGCCAAAAATAACCCCCAAAGTCCGCTCGTCCACATTTTCCCGGGACTGGGCCGGGACATTCCGCCAGCCTCCCTGAGGAACCCGAACCCCGTTGGCCGCCAGATGGGCGGTGTAATCCCGAGCCGTCACCTCCGCCTTCTGGCCAGCCAAGGTCAATCGGATCTCGCCATCGCGCCCGTAGGCGGCCACCTGACCCTCGAAGGTGTCCACTCGAGAAGTTCCATCCAGATCAACGGTGACGGTAAATCGGGTGCCTCGAACCGCGGCCATGATCAAAGGACAAACCACCCGGAGTTCCTGACCAGGCTGGACTTCGACCTCCAGTTTCCCGACCGGGACGGACAATTGAGGAACCTTTTTTCCAGCCGTTGTTGAGGCCTTCTGGTAGGCGCCCACCGGATTCGACCAGGGCCGGTCATTGGCTCCGGTCGGGCCATCATACTTGGCGGTCGAGTTTTCCAGCACCTTAATGGCTATCTTGCCGCTCGCCACGCTTAACAGGACTTCGCCGCCGCCGATTAGCTTGACCGATTGGCCGGGGGACAGACGATGGCCCTCTTTGGCTTCAAAATGCCGACCGGCCTCCAGAATCTGAGCTGTCCCGGCCACCCGCAAAACCACTGGCCCGTCCTGAGCCCAGGTCAAAGAGGAGCTCAGAAAAAACATCAAAAAGAGGGCCAAACCGATGGTCAGGCCTCTGGAAATATTTTTCATCATATTTCTCCATAGAGCTAAATTTTATAACTATTGTATTTTTTGTCGAAATTTGACCTAGGCCTCTCTAAAAACCCCACGACATACCTAACCCCACCACATGCTGCTTGTAATCGTAGAGCGGGCTATTGGAATTATCACGGTTATGGCTGTAATTAAACTCAAGCCGCCAGCCCTCGGTCAGCTTATAAATGACATCGATTCCGGCCCGGGTCCTCTTGTCCCGGCGATCTCTCGTGTCCAGAATAATAGCTGGCCCTCGGTACCTCTCAACCGTATAGCTGGCGTGGGGCGAGATCTCCCAATCAGGATGGGGGCGCAAAGTCAAACGAATCGGCGCGGACCAACCGGTGTGCCCGAGGGAGTTTCGTTCGGGATTGCCCCACAAATAGGCGGCTCCGATGGTCAAGCTATGGGCTGTTTCTCCGAAAAAAAACCTTCCATATTGAGCCAGTTGACCATAATCTCCGTCTCGATCGGGATTGCGCTGATAATCCCGCCAGTCGAGGGCCAGCTGGGAAATCAAATGAAAATTGGGGGTCACGGCTCGCAAATAAGTCAGTTCTGGCCCCCAAGACGTGACATGGTTGGTCAACTCATAGTCAAAAATTTCGTATTTAATCCGTAACTCAATAAGATTTCGCTCTTTAGCGTACCTTAAGCCAGCTCCCACCCGAAACCACTGCCATTCGCTATTTTTGAGATCATTTAGATCCGAATCTTCATTGCCCCTGATGTACAGCCCCGCGTCCCCGACAAAACTCCAGGGACCGGTTTCCTTGAGATGATGGCTAAAGTTGAAGTTAGCCCCGAAATAAGCGGCGGTCGTGGAAATCTTGGCCGTGTCTTTGAAGGTAATTCGAAAGTTGTTCAAATTCGGAAAGACCTGGACCACGTCAGAATCAGCCCCTTGATTGGCGTTGGAGTCGTAAATGAGCCCCGCCCGCATCCGGAAACTGAAAGTCGTGGCCTTGCCAGAGCTGGACATGAGGGCCTTAATCTGATCGCTTTCATTAAGCAAAAGCGGATCGTCAGGATACTTGTGGAGCAGATCTCGGTAGATATCGTCGGCTTCCTGAAAACGCCTGGTCAAAGCCGCGCTTCTGGCCAAGCCTAAAAGCAAGGAGCTATGACCAGGGTATCTTTGAAGAAGAGTGGAAAAAATCCGGTAGGACTCTTCGGCTTGTCCGGCGACCAGAAGACTCTCGGCCCGCCGCCATTCGGCCCCCGACGCTGGATCGGGAGTCGCGGCTTGAAGCTGGCTGGCCGCAAGAAAAAAGATGAATAGGAAGAACCTTAAAATTTTGCTTAACATCTAATCATTCCTTCAAAAATTTAAAGTTAATTTTTAAATAGTAATACAAAAAAAATTATTTTTAACTATATGCATGGTAAAAAATTAAAAATAAATCAACTAAAATAATTATATTAATACTATAACTAAAAATAATAATATTTCGCTGTGCAATATTTAAGATATTATTGTTTAAATTAAAAATTTTATTTTTTATTGATAAATTATAAAGATAGAAAAAAAGGAATAATAGCGTAGTAATACTACTGAATATAAAAATATTCATTAATATAACATAATAAATGCTATTAATTAATTTGAAAAAATTGTTTTTAGTTAAACAATTAGAGAGAGAGAGAGAGAGAGAGAGAGAGAGAGAGAGAGAGATAGTTAGAGATATAAACACACATATAAATAAAAATAAGAAATAAAATAAAAAATATAAAAAAAAAAAAATTAATAAAAAAAATTATATATAT
>JAISMU010000179.1 GCA_031276635.1 Deltaproteobacteria bacterium
GCTCGTGGTCAATGTGGTTCGCTACTCCTTTCATTGAAGGGACTTGCCACTGTGGGAGGACATTCCCAAAGATGACTCACCCTCGGTTCTGGTGCAGTTTGTGCAGTCGCCACCTAAATATATACTTAATAATATTATATGTATAACTAATCAATTTGATTAACTTTATAATTAGTACAAATAAGTATAAGATAATTTATCTAAGTTAAGACTAAGCACTAAAAATATTAATATATCAATTGAAAAATTATACAAAAAAATTTTAATCGCTGCCTTTCATTATATTTTTAGTTTCATTCCAGAGCCACAACCCCCGACCAAAAAATGGTATAATAATTGCGTGGACTATTTTATAGTTGTCTTGGCGAGGGTAACTGGCCTGTTTCCCAAAAATTCGCCTGAGTCTATTTACCATTGTTTCCCAGAGGTTAAGGGTAAAACCTGACCATGGCCCATCATTTTATAGTGGCTTTTACCTGAAGGCTCTGGTTTTTCCAGCGGCCCAAGGCGCGTGGTTATGAGTGGTTGGCGCAACATCCTTCTGATTGGCCTGATCCTGGCGGGGCCGCTGGTCCTGGCCGGGGCGGGGCTGGCCCAGGAAGACGACGATATCTCCTCTCTTTTTGAGGATCCTGAGGAGCCTGTCGCCCCCGCGCGGGGTTATACCGGCCAGGCTCCCATGCCGCCTCTGCCCCCAACCTCCCCGGCTCCCAGCGCCACTCCGGTCAGCCCGGCTCCGATTCCCTTGAGCCCGCCCCCGGCCCCCCCCGCCCCACCGCCCCCACCCCTGGCTCCCCAACCAACGCCTCTCGCTCCACCAACAGCGGCGGCCCAAAAAAATTCCCCAATAGAGACGCCCCCTATAGGGACTCCCATTGAGACCCCCCTCGCCCCCCCGGTCGCTCCGCCCGCCGCCGCCAGTCCCGCCGTCGCCCAACCCATGCCGGATATCCCCCGGGCCCGGGGCCAGGTGGTCGCTCCCCCGCTGCCACCCTGGCAGCGGCAATCAACTGAGAGCGCCGCCCCCTTCGCGGCGGGTGGGCCCTTACCGGACTTTGACTCCAGTCAGGGCCGCTGGCAGCGAATGGACGTGGGCGAGTATGACCGCACCCGAAACGCTGCCCCCGGCCAATCCCCGACCCGAACCGCCGCCCCGGAGGCCGTGGTCGACAACCCGCCACCCCCACCAGGCCAAAGAAATTCTGGGCAGAACCAGTTAAGGGAGCTCTTCAGTGACATGCTGCCGCCGGTTCCTGAGGAGGTCCCGGCCGCGACTGGAGCCCCGACCGACCGACCCTTGAGCCCACCGCCCACCAGCTCAACGGCCTCGGGCGACCGACCCCTCACGCCCGCGGCCCCACCGCGGGGAGCCCAGAGCCCCTCGGCCCCGGCTGACCGGCCCGCCTCGCCCCCGGTCCAGCCCGTTCCTCGGCCTTTGGCCCCACCACCGGTTCCCACGCCGCCGTCAAGACCCACGCCGTCGCCGGACCCGATCCCCGACCCCCAGCCCGAGGCCAACCCGGATCCTCTTTTGAGCTCTCCCCTGGACGCCTCGGTCATGGGCCGGGCGGGCTCGCTTTTGGGCGAGCGGAGTCTGGTCGTCCCGGGAAACCGCCGTGGGGGGGCGGCTATTCTACCCCCGGCCACCCCAGAGTCTCCCAAACCGGCCAGAAGGGCCGCCAAAGCCACTGGCTCCAAAAAATCTCCACCCCCCGCCCCCCGGGCCGCCAATCGCCGGAACCCAACCCCCTCGACCGACGGGGCTAAGAGTCCGGCTAACCCGGCTCCGACCAGGCGCCCGCGGCCCCGGGCCGCCGCCCCCAAACCCAACATCAGCGTGCTGGTGGTCAACGAGACTGGTCGCCCCGGAGTTGGGGAAAACTACCTGGCGGTCCTGTCGCAGATGGGTTATCAGGTCATCGGGGTCACCAATGGGTTAAGTCAGCCTTCCGGCCAGACCATCATCACTTACCAGCCCGGTCGCCAGAGCCAGGCTCAGGCTCTGGCCAGACGCCTGCCCGGCCACAAGGTCATGGTTCAGGCCGCCGGGTCCCTGCCCGCCGGAGCGGTGGTGACTGTCCGTTGAGCCTCTCGGTCGTCCACCAGACCACCGGGTCCCAGGTAACTTTAAGCGAGGCCAACGATCGGTATCTGGCTCCCCTGAGCCAGAGGTTTGGCCGGCGGTTCCGCGAGTACCGCGAGCGCTGGGCCCTGGCTGAGAAACGGGCCTATCTGGGCCGGTTTCCCCTGAGCCTGGACCTGGCCCTGAACTCTGGCTGCCAGTCGCGGTGTCCGATGTGCCCGCTACCGGCCCGGCCCGAGGCCAAAAAACGGCTCAGTTGGCCAGCGGCTCTCTACGCCCGAGTCCTGGCCGAGGCCAGGGAACACGCCCTCCCCGCCCTGACCCTGGGGCTGGGCGGCGAGCCGCTCCTGGACCCCCAGACCCCCAAACGCGTCCACCAGGCTGTCCAGGCCGGAATCATGGATATCCGGCTGGGAACCAATGGGCGACTCCTGACCGGGCCGGTTATTGAGGCCTTGATTGACTCGGGGCTGACGCGCCTGGAGATCTCCATTGACGCGGTCGAGCCAGCGACCTACCGGGCCATCCGGGGGGGCCGGCTGGAGAGCCTGGAAAAGAGGATCGAGCTTTTTCTGGAAAAAAGAGCCCAGGCCCATTCCCCCTGGCCACTTTTGCGGGTCAGCTTCCTGCGGCTGCCCCAGAATCAGGGGCAGTTGGCCCGATTCCTCCAACGCTGGCGCGATGTCGCGGATCTGATCTCCATCCAGCGGCCAATCTGGTTTCCGGGCTCAAAATTACCAGCCCCTAAAACTAAAACCGTCCAAACTGTCCCCTGCGGCCAACCCTGGCAAAGGCTGGCCATTTACTTCGACGGCTCGGTCTGGCCCTGTTGCAGCTGGTATGGGGAAAAACTTCTGCCCCAAAACGTCAAAACCGCCTCGGTGAGTCAAATCTGGCTGTCCAAAGAGTTACGCGGCCTTCGCCAGAGCCTGTTGATGAGTCGAGCCCCGGTCGCCTGCCTGGACTGCGCCCGAGCCGGGGCTTTTTAAACCCGCCTGGCCGCCTCGCCAGGGCTCCAGCTCCGACCAGCGCGTTTTATATATACCAAAAGCGCTCTTTTTAACTGTGTTAATATTTATTACCCGCTTATTTGAAACAGACTAATTTTCCATTGACCTTGTCCAAAACAACAATTATAATCAGTTTGGTTTTTGTCCTGGCCAAGGCTTATCGGATCTGGCCTCAAAATTTTTTCTTAACGCGACCTGGGCACGACCGGGGCTCCCTTTAGTTTTAGAAATAATATTTTTATTTTATTATATTCTAAATATTTTTATCTTGTATATTTTTTTATTAAAAAAAATAATTAGATATTTTATTATATTGTTCTACTATAATTATGTAAAAAAATATCAATAATTCTATTTTTAAGAAATTATATAACTAATACGATCTGAGGCGACCAAGCGAAAGTCGTTTTTTGGCCTCAAACGTCCCCCCAGCGCCACCACAAAATTTGAAAACCTGTCAACGTTCAGTAATAAAATTTATAACATTTTAACCCTCAATTTAGGGGGTTAAGGCCTACATAGGGAGTCTAGGGCTTAAACCACAGAATCCAATTTTACTATCCCTTGTGAACGCTTACCCGAAGTTGCGATATCCTTGAGAGAATTGGCTTTTCACTTGGATTTCCTTAATCTTAATAAAGGAGTTTTTTATCGGTCTGTTCCTATTTAATCCAAGGATTTTTGAATCTTCTTGTCATACCTTTTAAATTATGATAAATTTGGTTGATTGAATTATTATCCAAAAAGGGCGAGACTGGAATCAGTCCATGGATTACGAAGCTTTTTTCAAATTAAAGGAAAGACCCTTCAAAACCCCCCTGGAGGCCAAGTTTTTTTTTCGGGTCCCGACCTTTGACCTGCTGGGTCAGACGCTCATCGACACCCCCCGGCCCGAATTTCTAATCTTGCGAGGGGCGGCGGGGGGCGGCAAAACCACTCTTCTGCGGCGGCTGCCTTGGGCTCTGCGGGAAAAAGTCATGGTAGCCCCGATCCTGCAGACCGGCTCCCGACTCGGCGATATCCTCCGCGAGGCCTTAATCGGCTTTGGCCTGGGCTTCAAGTGCTCGCCCCAAATTCCCGAGGAGTCTCTTTTGGGCTTTTTCCAAAACGCGGTCTCCAACTTCGTGGAAAGCGGTTATGGTCTGGTCCTGGCCGCCGACGCGGCCCTGACCCTGACCGAGGATAATTTGAGCGATCTTCTCCACCTTCTGAGCCTAGAACCCCAGTGGCGGGGCCAGACCACTTTCTTGGCGGCGGCCCGACCCCATCCGGCCTGGCCCGGCCCAAAATTCCAGACGGCCCAGACCATTGAGCTGCCCGCCCTGGATCTGAGTCAGACCAAGGAATATGTCCGGGGCCGGATGCGAGCGGCCGGGGCTCAACGGGACTATTTCACGGAAGAGGCCCTAAGCGCTTTGCATAAATTGAGCCAGGGCTCGCCAGCGGCCATCAACGCCCTGGGCGAGAGGGCTCTCTTGACCGCCTGGGCCTCGGGCAAAAAAGACATTACCCCGGCTTTTCTGGCCCAGGCCAAAGCCAGCCTCGACAACCCCCTGGAAATCAACCCCCAGGCCGCCAAGAAAGCCGCCGGCTATAAACTGAGCCGCCAGAAGATCCATTCCTGGCCAGTTCGGGTGACCCTGGCCGTGACCATGATTCTGGCTTTCTCCCTGGTCGTGGCCTTCTGGCCCAAAACGCCACCCCGGGCCCAGGATCCGCCCCTAGCCAGCCCGGCGCCGACCGAGACCGCCCCGCCCCCCCCGGCTCCCACCGCCACCCCGGCTGCCGCCCCGGCTCTACCGGGTCAGGCCCCGGGCCTGGGTTTGCCGACCACCCCGCCGGCTCTCCTGAGTCTGCCGCACAACGCCATGGCCCTGGTGGTCAACCAGAGCTTGGGCCAGGCCCGGCTGTGGCAAGGCCAGTTACGCAAAACCGGCCTCAAGGCCGAGCTGACGGGCCCGGAACTCCCCGAGCCTGGCTTGTACCTGGTGGGCCGGCCCAAAAGCCGCCTCTCCCTGGTCTTTCAATACCCGCCAGGCCAGGAGGTCCCCAAGGAAGTCGGCGAAAAACTTTGGAGCCAGGTGGAAACCATAGTGCCTCAAGACATTCTGCCGATGATCGTGGCCGACAGCGACCTCCTGGTCCGACCAGCCCCGCCGGAGGCTCTGGGGGTTATTCAGGAAAAACTCAAGGCCTGGACCAGTTCCCAGGAGGTCAAATTCACCGACAACCTGGCCCAGCTCTATAACGATCCCTTTATTTTCTACGAGCCTGGCCAGAAACCTCAGACCATCGGGCGGGAGAATTTCCAGGTGGCCCTGACTTCCGAGGCTCGCACCTCTGGAGACGTGAAACTGGCCATCTCCGAGCCCCTGATCATGCTGGACCCACGCAATCACAACCGGGCCTGGGCCATTTTCAGCCTCAAGTACGACTCCCGGCTCCGGCATGACATTGGTTTGCGCACGCTGATCTTTGAGAAAAACCTCCTGGGCGATGACTGGGTCATCAAGGCTGAGCTATGGATTCGGGAAAACACCCTGCGAAGTTAAGCCCTCCACGGCGGCTGCGACCTTTTGTCACCAGCTTCCTGATGGGGTTCACCTCCGGGGCGCCCTTGGCGGTGGTCATCACGCTTTTGCAAGCCTGGCTCAAGGACGGGGGCGTGAGTCTTTCCATGATCGGTCTTTTGACCATGACCGGGCTCCCGTACAGCCTCAAGTTTCTTTGGGCTCCCTGGCTGGACTACCTGGCCCCCTTTGGCCGGCGGCGACAGAGCTGGCTGATCTTGAGCCAAATCGCCCTCTTCGCCAGCCTGTGGGCATTATCATGGGCCAATCCCCTGGACTTTCCGCGAGTCCTGACGCTGGCTCTTTTAGTCAGCCTGGCCTCAGCCACCCAGGACACCGTCGTGGACGCCTATCGCCGAGAGGATCTGAGCGACGCGGAGATCTCGTTGGGCTCAGCCGTGTATATCTGGGGTTATCGCCTGGGCATGACCGCCATCTCCGGGGGGCTCCTGGCTCTGGCTGATCCCCTGGGCTGGGCCAGGGTCTTTCAGGTGGCCGCCTTTCTGATCCTCTTGGGGCCACTGACGCTACTGTTCAGCCCCGAGCCGGCGGTGAGTTTAGGGCGCCCCAAAGGCTTGGGCGAGAGTGTCATCCAGCCCCTGGCGGAATTTTTTTCCCGGCCCAACCCTTTTCTACTTTTGGGCTTTGTCTTTTTCTACCGCTTCGGCGAGCAGTTCATCTCCAGCATCAACACGGCCTTTTTCCTGAGTGTCGGGTACACCAAGCTGGAGATAGGCCTGGTCGTCAAAGCCTTTGGCCTGGCCTCGACCCTGGGTGGGGTTTCCCTGGCCGGCTATCTAACCAGGCGCTGGGGCCTCATCAGATGTCTATGGCTCTTTGGCTGGTTGCAGCTGTTTAACTGCGCCTGCCTTCTAGCTTTGTGGCTTTTACCGCCCCAGCTCAATTACTTGGCCTTGCTCATCAGCCTCGACCACCTCTCGGTGGGCGGCGGATCGGCGGTCTTTGTGGCCTTTCTGACCTCGCAGACCAACGTGGCTCACTCGGCCACCCAGTACGCCCTCCTGTCGAGCCTGATGGCCCTGCCGCGGACCCTTTTGTCCACCCCCTCGGGCTGGCTGGCCGAAAGTCTGGGTTGGCCGTTCTTTTACTGCCTAGGGGCGGCCCTGACTCTGCCGGGGCTGGCTCTCTTGAAACGTTTAATCGCTAAAGGGCTCGCGCGGCCCTTGACCTCGGAGGCTTGATTTTGGCGAAATCCCCCGCCAACCCACTGGGCGAAACCCACTACCTGGAAATGATCACGGGTCTGTTCGCCGCCTTTCTGCTCATCTCCAACCTGGCCTCCACCCGCGTGGTCAAGATTGGGATTCTTGAGTTTGACGCGGGCACTTTGCTTTTTCCCCTGACGTATATCTTCGGGGACCTGCTGACAGAGGTCTATGGGTTCGCCAAAGCCCGGCGAGTCATCTGGACCGGCTTCGGGGCCCTATTTCTGGCTACCCTATTTCTTTACCTGGCTTCCTTGCCCCCTCCGGCCCCCGGCTGGGACGGGGACCCGGCCTGGCAGTCAGTCATGGGCCTGGTGCCGCGCCTGGCCTTGGCCTCCCTGGTGGCCTATCTGATCGGGGAATTCGCCAACTCCATCACCCTGGCCAAGATGAAAGCCAAGGCTCCGCAAAAAGGCCCCGCCGCCCGATTTGTGGTCTCCACCCTAGTCGGCCAGTTTTTTGACACGCTCATTTTCGCTAGCGTGGCTTTTCTGGGGGTTTTAGGCCCGAACCTGTGGTGGACGCTGGTGGGCTCTAATTTCCTTTTTAAAGTCGGGGTGGAGATCCTGTTGCTGCCCTTGACTTTGGCTGTGGTTCGCCGGGTCAAGAAAACCGAGGGCCTGGACCCAATTGATCGGGAAATTTCCTACAACCCCTTCCAATGGAATCCCGATCGCCCCGCCCCCCTGGCGAAATCTGACTCGGGTAACCCGAAAAAAGAAGAAAGCGAACAAGGAGACAAACGTGCCTGAGCCTAACCAAACCGAAAACCTCTATATGAACCTGCGCAACGCCTGGCTCAACCAACTCCACCACTCCCACGCCAATTTACTGGCCAAGCTGGGGATCAATAACTCGACTAGAGCCAAGATGCGGGTCCACATCTATTTTTTCCGGGGACAATCCCACTGGGGCTACTGGAGCGAGCGTGACCAGGCCATAGGCTTAAACCTCAAAATGATCGAGACTTGCCCCTGGTCCACAGTTCTCGGGATTCTGGCCCACGAGACCGCCCACCAGGCCGTGGACTATTTGAGCCCCTCGGTCAAGGAAAAAGAAGGTCCCCATGGACCGACTTTTCAAGCCTATTGCCAAATCATCGGGGTCGACCCGGTTTTTCGCGGCTCCCAGGCCGACGAAATCACCGCCCGCCTGGCCCCCAACCCCTTTGGCCCCCAGAAAGAGCGGGAGCCCAACCCCATTCTCCTCAAGGTCCAGAAACTCCTGGCCCTGTCGACCTCGCCGGAGCCGGCTGAGGCCGAGGCCGCGCTGACCGCCGCCGGACGCCTGATGGCCAAGCATAACCTGGAGCTGGCCCAGGAGGAGAAGACTCTGGCCGCCAAGGGTTTTGAGCGCTGGATCCTTCCCATTCCCTCGTCCCGCTTTTCCATGAAATACAGCCTCATCGCCACGATCCTGCGCGATCATTTTTTTGTTGAGGTCATCATCATTGACTACTATGACCACCTCAAAAACAACGTGGTGAAAGCCCTGGAAATCCTGGGCCGACCGATCAACCTGGTCATGGCTGAGCACGTTTTCCACTTTCTGGCCGAGCGAACCGACACCCTGTGGTCCCATCACAAACCTCTAGCCCGAGAGAAGGGCGAAACCGGCCTGGGAGCCAAGAACGCCTTCATCGAAAGCCTGTTGCGCTCATTCCTCAAGAAACTGAAAATGGCCGAGAGTCAGGCCATCAAAGACGAGGGAGCCCTGTCGTCCGCCGTCATCCTGCGCAATGACGTTGACCTGAGCAAGTTTGTCCGGCTCTGTCACCCGAACCTGCGGACCACCACCAGCCGAGCCTCCAGCCAGGCCGCCCCCTTCAGCCGCCAGGCTGGGGCCAAGGCCGGCCAGGAGCTGACCATCAACCCGCCCCTGGGCCAGGCCGATGGCCAACCTGGGGGAACCGTGGGCTTTTTAGAGAACCGGGCCTGAGAGCGAGGCGGGCTGCCCTGGGCCGGTGTCGCTGGCGAAGGCCCTGAATTTGGTTTAAGTGGGCCCCAGGCCCCTGGAATTGTCCCGGGCCACGGGTCGCGAGAGGTTTAAAATGGGTCGCGAGCGATGACAGATTTTAGGCGAGCCAGCCAGTTGGCTGCCTCCGAATGGGCTCCCGGTCAAGGGTCCGGCAGAGGAGCCGGATCGTGACCCTTAAAGCCCCCCTCTGGGCGGCCTGGGCCGACTCAGGCCGTGGCCCGAGCCGAGACATCGGCCCAACTCTCCCTTTGAGCCCACCGCCCCCCCTCCCGGGGGAAGGCGAGATGGTCAAAATCCGGGAACGCATGGTGGAAACCCAGCTCAAAGCCCGGGACATCACG
The DNA here is from genome assembly GCA_031276635.1 of Deltaproteobacteria bacterium. GTDB lineage: Bacteria > Desulfobacterota > Desulfarculia > Adiutricales > Adiutricaceae > JAIROO01. Next base: position 9,208 of record JAISMU010000179.1, read on the forward strand.
GACAAGGCGGTCCTCACCGCCATGAGCCGAACGCCCCGGCACTGGTTTGTCGACGAGGCCATGGCCAGTGGGGCCTACGCCGACAACCCGTTGCCCATCGGCCAAGGCCAGACCATCTCCCAACCCTATATCGTGGCCTACATGACCCAAGCCCTGGAACTGACCAACCAGGACCGAGTCCTGGAGATCGGCTCAGGCTGTGGCTATCACAGCGCCATCCTGGCTCTCCTGGCGGGGTCCGTCTTCGCGGTGGAGCTCTTGCCCGGGCTTTTTGACAAAGGCCGGGCCAACATTAAAAAACTGGGCCTGACCAACGTTTTTCAGAAACACGGCGACGGCTCCCTGGGCTGGCCGGAGATGGCCCCCTTCACGGCCATGGTCGTGGCCGCCTATGGCTCCCGAACCCCCCACCGGTTGCTGGAGCAGCTAGCCCCGGGAGGGCGCCTGATTCTGCCCCTGGGCCAGGCGGACTGTCAAGATCTGGTTCTTTTTCGCAAAGCCAAATCAGGCCAGGTCTCCAGCCGGGCCTTGTTGCCTTGCCGTTTTGTCCCCCTGGTGGGCGGTTGAGGTGGGCTCTTTGGTGGGGCCTCAGGCCCCGATTTTGGAGAGGCTATGGCCGATTTTGAGGCCTATTATGACTATACTCCCGAGGAATTGGTGGAGCGTTGCGGTTTTCTGGGCGTTTGGGGTTGTCTGGGGGTGGGCCGAGCCCTGGCTTACCTGCCCCGGATTCTGATCGATCGAGAGACAGTCCTGGCCATCACCCGAGGCTTCATCAACCTCCGGCCCTGGCTCATGGTCTTCACGGACCTGCGGATCATTCTCCTCTCCCGGGGTTATGTCCTGGGCCTGAAACTTCTGGAGATCCCCCTGGCCAGCGTAAAAATGGTCTACCATCACCTGGGCCCGCTCTTTGGGGAGATCGTTTTGAGCTGCGGGGAAATCCAGGCCCGGCTCGGCCTGGTCAACAAAAAGAGCCTCCCGAGCCTGATGACCATCCTGGCCAAGACCTTGGCCGGGGAAAAGATTCAGACCGAGACCGAGGAGGTCAAAAGGCTCAACCTGCTGGAGCGCCTGGCCAGGCTCAAAAACCAGGGAGCCCTGACCGAGGCCGAGTTTCTGGCCCAGAAAAAGAAGATTCTCTCGGGTCGTTGACCCACTCTATTCCTCTGACCCGGACGGTGAAAAGATTGACCTTTAGGAGACGTTGCCCATGATGCGAGCCAAATGCCCCAATTGTCAGGCCGCCTACAGCATTAAGCCCGAGTTTATTGGGAAACAGACCGTTTGCCAAAACTGCGGTCAAATTTTCACCATCTACGAGGACCGACCTGAGTTGAGTCTCTCGCCGACCCAGCCGGTCGAGCCTGGGCCGCCTCCCCCGGCTCAGAGCCCCCCTTCGCCTCCGCCCAGGCCGCCGGAGCCGCCAGTTGAGCCACCTCAGCCTCCCCAAAAGGCCCCGGAGCCGCCCAAACCCGCCCCCGAGCACCCGGCCCCGAAAGCTGGCGGGAGGGGCCACAAGGTCGCCCTGGCTCTGCTGGCTCTGCTGACCCTGCTGGTTCTGGCCCTGGGGGCGGGGGGCTATTATCTGTATCAGCTCTACGAAAAGTCCCAAGCGGATCTGGTCGCCGCCCAAGCCCAGGCGAGCCGCCTGTCTAACCCCCGGCTCCGGGAAATCCAGGAGGACCGTCAGAAAATCGCCGAGCAGATCAAAGAGCAAAGCGCGGAACAAACCAAATTTTCCGAGGGCTCGGCCCTGTGGCTGCTTAAAAACGCCCTCATCAGCGAGCTGCGACTGTCGGACACCCTCCTGAGCCAGGAGAAGTCCTCTCTGGTGTCCGGGGCCCCGGTCACCATCAAAGTTAACAAGAGTAACCCGGATCCGGCCCTGGCTAAACAGCTTGAGGCGCAACTGGAAAAGGTCACGGAATATATTAATCAAAGAACTGAGGCCACCAAGGACCTGAAAGGGCCTGAGGCTGAATACGCGGCCATCGAGCTGGCCGAGCTCCATCTGAACAAGGCCATTGTCATCCGCAATTACCTGACCGCCAAATACGGCCTGAGCTCATTTCTGGTCTCCCCCGCCTCGCGAGCCCCCCAACCCGCCGAGGCCGGCGTCACCCCTCCGGCCAACCCGACCAGCCCGGCTCCCCCTCAACCCAGCGGGCCGACCGCCCAAAAACCGCCGCCACCCTGGCGGCTGCACACTGTGAGAGACATTCTGAGCCCCAGCTCAGGCTGGAAAATCAATGGCTCCTGGGCCATCAACGAGAGCGGCAGCGGCGAGAGTAAGGTCATCCACCTGATGCGCCTGGCCTCAGTCGTCCACGCCGAGATTTCCGGCGAGCCGCAGCAGGCGAGCCTGTTTATCTCCTGCCAGAAAGACAAAACTGACCTGCTGGTGTCCTTCGCCTTGCCTCTGGCCGTAGACGGCAACAAGGTCGAAATGCAGTACCAGATAGATAACGAGGAGCCGGTCAGGGAAACTTGGCTCGCCACTCCGGCGCAGAGTGGGGCCATAGCGGCCAAACCCATTCCCATGCTGCGAAAAATGGCCCAGGCCAAGGTGATTAACTTCAAAGTCGGTTACGAGCGCCGCCCGGACATAATGGAAACCTCTTTTCAGCTGGACGGCCTCAATGAGGCTATCAAACCGATCCAAACAGGCTGCAACTGGAAATAAAACCCTCACGCCGAAAAATCACCAGGCCAAGTCAGGAGCGCGGTGGAGCCGCGGCGACACGGGCAAGAAAAATCCTCGCCAAATGAATAATGGCCGCGGCCTAAAAGGCCACGGCCATTGTCACTCTTGGGTAAAAACAAAACTCAACCCGGCCACTCGCCCGAGGCAATGAGCCTGGAAAGATTGAGATCGCCATTGACATAAACCCAGGCCCAGGTGATGGTCTCAGCCATGACCCAGGTCAGGACCCTTCTATACATGGAACGGCCAGCGGGATTGAAGCCCTCCAACTGATCCAGCCGCCGCAGAGTCTCGCCCGGCTCAGCCAAGGTAATGACCTCACCCCGGACCTTGGTCAGCTCAACGGGTTGAGTCGGCTCGGGCGGCTCCAGAGGCGGTGGGCCTGGATCGAAAGTCAGGTCCGCCCTCAGACTCTGGCTTCCCTGGGCTCGGATATTTTCCTCCGCGATCACCAGGGTGGGAAAATTATAGCCCGTGTCAAAAAGCCACCCGAAAAGCCAGGCCGGCTCGAGGAGACTATTTGGGGGAATGTAGAGCTCATGATTAGGAAATCCTCTTTTAAGGGTCCCGTAAACGAAGATCTTGACCGGTTGCTGGATCTGGCCAAACTGACCAACCATAAGCTTAACCCCGACGAAAAAAATATTAGAAAAAAACGCTAAAAACTTGCCTGAAGAAAATTAGCCTTAGGTCAGAATCGAGGTTGACCAGCAGCCTCCTTGAAGAGAGCTCTGACCGCCTCAAAGATACCTGGTCGCCTCCCTAAGGCTGAGACTGGAAATATTTTTTTGGTGGCGAGTCAGAAAACCGCGGACCCAGTCTGGGTTAGTCTTGCCATACTCTCGCAGGCTCCAACCAATGGCCTTGTTGATAAAAAATTCCGTTTGCCCGAAATTACTCTCAATGATCCGACCCAGAAGTTCCGGGTCAGTCTTTTCCTTGCGGCGCAACTGATGAATAATAGCCACGCGACGTAACCAGATGTTCTCGTCACGGCTCCACCGCGATATCAGCTCATTGCCGGCGGGGTAACGGAGAAGGATATACCCGATGATGCCGGCCAATTCATCAACGGTGTCCCACCAAGACTTCTGGGTGACCAATTCTCGAAGCCTGGGTAGATCTTCCAAGGTGAGCCTGGCCTGGACTTGCCCAAGATAAGCCACCGCCAGGTATTGAAATTCCCGCTCCGGCTGGGCCCAACCTTGAGAAACAAAAGCCCAATCCGGCTCAACCTTTCTCGCGTCCTTCAAAAAATTATGGCTCAAGGCTCGTCGCTCTGGGGCGGCCAGGCCGAGAAAGGGAAACTGATTTCTCATATAAGCCCGCATCGGCCCAGCTTTAGCGGGATTAGCGGCCGCTCGGAAGACCTCAAAAATATTCACGTCCTCGATCCTTTTGCCTCATCACGGCCAGTTCCCCTTAAACAATTGAGCCTTCCGTAAGCGTTCACAAGGGAGAGTAAAATTGGATCCGTGGCTTAAACCTTAGACTCTCTATGTATAAACTTAACCCTCGAAATCGAGGAGTAAAATATTATCAACTTCGATAATGAGCGCTGACGACAGGAACACGCTTGAGCCATCCTTCAGTCGAAGCGCCCGCTCAACATCTTGCTGACCAGGGAGTTCAGGATCGCTGCCCCTCACATGTGTTTCGGCCAACTAGATTTGTCCAAAAATTGCCAACTAGACTTGTCCGAAATTTGCTAAAAACCTTGTCCATTTTGCTCCGCACCCAGCGATCCATTGAAAATTTAGATTTAAATTAATTTTTTATAAATAAAATAATAAAATAATTAAATATCGGTTTAACTTGTGTTTTGCCAGCGTTTGCCATCGAGGAAAAAATGGAATATTTTTGTTTTTTATCTCCAATCTCAAGTTCCGGCTGAAATTTATATAGCTATGAAGATTTAGACTTTGCGGCCTTGAGTTTCGCTATAGGCTTTGACTTTCGCGGTAATTTAGTTGGTTACGTTTAGAGACATTTATTATTTAGTAACAGCAGATGTTATGTAACTGTTACTTTACTGTTACGTCACTAAATAGTTACCAAAAATTTAGTAACCGCAGCTGTTATATGACTAATAATTTACTAAAAATATTACTTTATTTTAGAATAAAAGTCATATAAATGCCAAATTAATATAATATAATTTTATAAACTAGTTTATACTCAAAGTTAAAATTAATTTTACTTAATAATATACTTGAATTTTCCGTTCGAAAACGGATCACAGCGTCAAATATTGCCACTAGATTAGAATTTTTTTTCAGGCAACCGTTCAGAGAAGGCTTTAGACCCGCTACGCCTCCTTTATGCTTGATAGATACACCTCCGGTTAATTGTTTTGGGTGAAACTCCAGATTCTTCAGAAATCTCTCGCAGCTTCTTGTTGAAATGGGCCTTATTAAGGCTTTCATCCAAAAGAAAAGGCAATTGTCTGGCTCATCATTAGCGATAATTTATTCATTTTTTTTCGGTTTCCATTATCATAATCTACCATACTATAATCATTTAGTATATACATTAATAAACATCTACAAAAAAAAATAAGAAACAGTAAGTTAAAAATTTTACCAGATTCGGGCAAAAAGTCAAGATTGAATATTAGGCCCTAATATTGCTTTATTATGGTTTTAAATTTTTAAATTAAAATAATTAGAATAAAAACAACAAATAAATATATTTTTATGTAAAATAGGCTGAATTTAACGTGGTTGAGGCAGCCCGCTTCAGGAGGTTGGACAGAGTTTTTAGCAAAAAGTGGACAAAATAAGTTAGCAATTTTGGGACAGTTCTAGTTGGCGTAAACAATGCGCGGTGTCGCCGCTGGAGGAATGGCTTGGGAGCCTTTTAGGTTTTTGCGGGAAAGAAACCAGGGCGACTCCGGGTCCATGGGGAGGTTTTCGGCGACCCGGGTGGCCAGGTAATCTTTCAGGGTGTCTTGGGCCGCAAACCGTTAAGGCATATCCTCAAGGAAGGGGAGAGGGCTATAATTTTTGGGCTTGTTCAGATCGAAATTGTTGCGAGACCTATTTGTTTCATTTGATCTAATAAAAAATGAGGCAAAACATATAACATAAATGGGATAAACCTGATTTTAAATAGATATTTTTTTTAGAGTGAAATAAAAAAATTAAGTAAACTTAAAATTTACATAAATATGTATTCTAGGCTAAAGGCAGTCTGGGAAGACCTCAAGTTATGTCGATCTGGGGGCTAGCAAAGACAGCCTTGGCCTCGCCTCGACCGCCAACGCCCAGACCTATGGGAACAATGTCTCGGCCCGGCAGCCGATAGCGCGAGCCATATTTTTTTTTCTTGATAACGCTGAAGGCCTTCTTGACCAAATTGTTCAGAGTTTTCTCTGGATCAGCGGGATCCAGAATTTGGGCGTATTTGAGCTCAATGACCGCGTGGAGGCCATCAGGAGTTATCAAAAGCAAATCTAGATCTCCTAATGGCCCAGGCTCCTCAGCTCTGGCCTCAAGCAAGCCAGAACAGTAACACAATAACGCCATATGAAAGAAAGATTCTTTCATATCTTCATTATTTTTATAATGCTCTGAGGGAATACGACTAAAAAGAGTTACAATTATATGAGTAAGCAGCTCGCTGTCCCGCTCTCTTAGGGCTTTTGTTAATTCCTCAGCTTCGTATGACCTGTCTTTTATATGTAAACAATCATTTAAAATATTATAGAATGAGTCTTTTAACTCAAAATTAGGGACTCTAAAGGAATATTGTAGTTTTTTGTTGACACGTATAATTTTATCTATGGTCAAATATCCGGTATGAAACAATAGCGGAACAGAAGCAAGATTCCCGACAGAAGCCAGAGAAATATCACTTTCTACGTATCCTTGTAATTTATATTGTGTAAATGATAAAGGATTTGAAGAAATTGTATTTTGAAGAAAATTAACTGAAATATAGTTAGTTTTCCAGAATTCTTTAAATTCTCTCAAATTAAAAAAGTTTAAAATTGAAATAGGGTTCAGAACTCGAGTCTTTCCATCCCAAGTGTAGCCATCGTACCAATTCAGAATTTCCTGGCGCAAGTCAGCTTCCGAGCTCTCTGGCGGCAAGTAGTCGGTCGATTTCAGAGTCTCAAGGGTTGAGCTATAACGATCCCCAAAATATTGGTCCAGCTCGTCTGGGGTGAAGCCGCAAATGGTGGCGTATTTAGGGTCAAAACTGATATCAACCAACTGGTTGAGCCCGGCGGATAAACCCATCATGGCGTAGCGGGTGACCCCGGTTACCATGACAAATCGCAAATACTTATCCATATCCTTGAACCCAACGTAACAAGAGCTGAGAACATCAGTGTTAGCCTCAGCTAAAGGCAGATTATCAATATATTTGCTGACGGGATAGTCATACTCATCGACCAGCGCGACTACTTTTTCGCCACACTCTACGCTTATGTCCTCAATAAGGCCTTGTAACGCCCCGCCTGGATCAGCGCTTCTGAGGCTGACTTTTGGGTAAGGCGCGGCGATAGCCGCAAGAATCTCTAACAACCTTTTCTCAAGAATTTCGGGGCTTCGGCTGTTTACCGCCATATTCAGGCGTATAACCGGATATTTTTTGAACTCATAGCCGGAATCCGCGATTTTCAGACCAGAAAAAAGGTCCGCGTTACCTCGAAAAACCTCCTCCAGGGTGTCGAGAAAAAGAGATTTGCCAAACCGTCGGGGCCGGGAGAGAAAAACTTGCTCATACTGAATAAGATCGGAGATTAAATCTGTCTTATCAACGTAAATAGCCCCTTTATCAATAATCTTCTTGAGGGACTGGATGGATAAGGGAAGGCTTTTCATTTGAGCGCCTGAATCCTAATTTATTGAAACCTGGCGGCGAGCGTCAGGAAAAATTTCTATTTTTAATACACTTTAATTATATTTTTTTTGTCAGCTCATTGTCAATAGCCAGCGGGCGGCCAAGGCGTGAATCTAATTTTATTTATGGCAAAAAAATACAAAAATTTTTAAAAAATATATATAAATAGAAAATTTACGGAGGGTAGAAACATCTCCAGGCTTCTGTAAAGGTCCAGTCTAGGCCTCTGGGCCTCTAGGCGCGTCTTCAAGGGGTTTGGAATGGCGAATCAGATTGATATCTCTGCTAAAGTTAGGAAATTACGACTAAAAAAGGCCTAAAAATTGTCTTTCAAGACAACCAGGCGTTGAGTCTCCCAGGCTTCGAAGTCCCCTGGCTACTAAAATAATAAAGCTTCAATGGAAATTAACTAATTCCGACGGTATTTTTTTAAGCTCTAATAATTTTTAAAAGATAAAATATTTAATCTTAAGAAGATATCTTTGGCTAAACAGGTCTTATTTAGCCAGGCGCTGATTGAGGCTCACAAGATCATGGAGGCTGAACAGGCCCAGAACAAGGCCCTGACCACCAAGATCCAGATTGACGCGCCCAAGGTCGAATTCGCCGAGAATCTTCTGGCCTCTGACCATGACTTTCACGTCAACGAAATGGCTCACGAGCTCACCCAAAGAGTCGTCAAAATCGGTGGCAAGAGGCTCTATGAGGTTTTCCGGGACGAACTGAAGTGGTGTCAGGCGCAATGAGGTCCCGGCAGTCCCCATTGGAATCGGCCTTACCAGTCTGTTGTTGAGCAAGGCTACCTGAAGACCTTCCCTGAACAACAGTTCGATAAGACTGGTAAACCCAAGATTGGTTATAGAGGTGGACCATTTTTTCTCCAAGTAACCTTTGTCCCCCCCAAGGGTCCAGGATTTTTTGTTCAAATATTTCGCCAATAAGCGGGAAAAATTGCTGTTTGACGCGGTTCAACCCACAACCCCAGTTAAGACTGGTTAAGGATACGTAATGGAGTTAATTCCTATTTCAACTTTTGAACATTCTTTTTTTGGCCAACTCAAGGCCATGAAGGATGAGCAGGGAAACCCGTGGTTTTACGCCAGGATGTCGGTAAATTTTTGGAATTGGGCCATGAAATTACCGCGACTAATTTTTTAAGAGATGAAGACCGTTGGGTTGGGCAATCAATCATTGTCCCTCGGGGTCTTTCAACAGGACGCTGGTCGGAACATAACTGGAGTATTCGGAGAAATACTTCATTCCGAACTGTTTTCTGGGGCATTTACTACTGAATATTATATAGGCAATCGTAATTATCCAAAAAGTGTTCATAATTCCAGTTTAGGAAAATTTGACGCGTCTTTAGTCTGGGGACCGACTCACACGACTAACGAATTCAAGCCAATAAGCGTGGCCATTAACTACTGCATTAAACATTATTAGTCATGCTTCATACAGTAATTTACCGCGACATTGATGGGCCTGAACTCATTGGCTGTATGAGAGGCTCCCCAGACCCTGGACGCGTCAAATTTGAGTTCATAAGCGACGCCTCTTCCCTCCGCGCCATGAACATCAACTCCTGGACTCCAGATCGCGCCAGTGGTTTCCGGAACAGTTGAGTGGCCATTATCAATCGCGGACATGGCGCTTTTCAGTTTCATTTCGTCCGGTGTCTTGCTGGACCACTCTCAGGGCCCCTGATTGATTTGCCCATCATACTTTGTAAAGGATAGAGCATAGATAGAATAGACAGTCATAACGCTGTTTCATAACAGCCGGCTTTTCCCGAGCCGGAGGCGAAACCAGGCTTTTTTGACGACACCACCGAGGAACAAAATGGCACGGTCGTCGTGGCCTGATAGTAATTCTTTATAATCTTTTTGGGAAAATATGTTTCTCTTTTAGGGATTTAAAGATATTCGCTAAGAATAAGGTTGCGCAGGAATGATAGCCGGGGTACTCGCCTTCCTGGCCAACAACTGCGGATGGCTCTCATCGGCCTGAGGGTCTACCTGGACCATCTGCGGACGGAGAACGAGCGACTGACCAGGGAGGTCCTGGCGACTCAGGTCCACTTAACCAAGCTGACGGAAGCCTTGATGGTGAACCAGGCCGCTCTGGACCAAAGAGAGGCTGAGGTCAAGGCTCTGACCAGGGAGAAGACCGAGGCGTTAGCTGAATTGGAGAAAATTTATCGTGAGGCTAAAGAGGCTTGTTCTTAGGGCTCTGATCGTATTCCAGATTCTGTTTACCGTCAGTTGCGCCAGTAGACCGGTGCGGTTCCCTGTTATTTCCCGGTCGTCTATCTTCAGGAGGCGCCGGAACCCAGGCTCCAGGGTCAGACCAACAAGGACCTAGCGGCTCACGTCCTGGAGCTAAGGGAGGCCTTGAGACTGGCGAACTCAGACAAGAAGGCTCTGAACGACTGGGCCGAGACCCACCAGTGGTAAACACCCACCTGAAATTCTTCCAGATTCTCCCCTACGCGCGCTCGGGCGCGCGCCAACCTGCGCAGGCGTGGTAACGTATATTTTCTCAAAAACTTAGATCAAACTTAGATCTGACAACCTTTTTTAAACCTCAAAAACGGCTAACTACCTGTTTTTACTGGAGCCGTCGACAGGAATTGAACCCGCAACCCCCTGATTACAAATCAGGAGCTCTACCAGTTGAGCTACGACGGCTCACGCTCCAACAAAATAGGCTCGACCGGAAAATTTTCCGAGGCGAGAGGCCCAATTAGCCCGAGCCTCCCGCCTTTCATTTCGGCCAAAAGGCCCTTTATCTTAAATTCGAGCCTCGGACAAACGCCAACCCGCGAAGTCGGAGCGACTTTTTTTAACGAGGCCGCGAGATTTTTCCTGAAACTTGGGCCAGAGATTGATCAACCAATGTTTTTAAGAAAAATCAAAGGGCTCGGAATTCCATTTAACAGGAGCCGTCGCCAGGAATTGAACCCGCGACCCCCTGATTTGTTATCAGGAACTCACCAGAGTCAGGCCCCAATTAAATAGGCTAAACTTTCTCTCAGCGCCCGCCCTCCTCCAGGACCGCCCGGCGGGAGAGGCGGATTTTCCCGGCCTTGTCAATGCCCAGAACCTTGACGTCAAACACGTCCCCCTCTTTGCAGACATCGGAGACGCGCTGGACCCTTTCGCTGGCCAGTTGTGAGATGTGCACCAGCCCATCGGTCCCGGGCATGATCTCCACAAAGGCCCCAAAGTCCACCACCTTGACCACCCGGCCCTTGTAGATCTTGTCGACCTCCGGGGCCTGGGTGTGGCTCCGCACCGCGTCCACAGCCGCCTGGGCCTTTTCCAGGGTCGGGGCGTAGATGGTGACTTTGCCACTATCCTCCACCTCCAGGCGAGTGTCAGTCTCAGCCTGGATGGCCTTGATGATCTTGCCCCCTGGGCCGATGACGTCCTTGATCTTCTCTGGGTTAATCTCAATAACCAGGGTCTTGGGAGCGTACGGGGAAATCTCGGACCGCGAGGCTTTCAGGGTCTTGGCCATGGCCGAGAGCACGTGCAAGCGGCCATCCCTGGCCTGAGCCAGAGCCCGGCTCATGATCTCCCGGGTGACCCCGCTGATCTTGATATCCATCTGGACGGCGGTGATGCCCTCTTTGGTCCCGGCCACCTTAAAATCCATGTCGCCCAGGTGGTCCTCGTCGCCCAAGATGTCCGTCAACACCACAACCTTGTCGCCCTCCACCACCAGGCCCATGGCCACCCCGGCCACCGGGGCCTTGATGGGGACCCCGGCGTCCATAAGAGCCAGGGAGCCCGCGCAGACCGTGGCCATGGACGAGGAGCCATTGGACTCCAGAATTTCCGAAACCACCCGGATCGTGTAAGGGAACGACTCATGGGGCGGCAGAATGGCTCTTAAAGCCCGCTCAGCCAGAGCCCCGTGCCCGATCTCCCGGCGCCCCGGGGCTCCGAGGCGCTTGACCTCGCCGGTGCAATAGGGCGGAAAATTATAATGCAGCATGAAGGCCTTGGTGCTGTCGCCAATGACCGTGTCCAAGCGCTGGTCGTCGTAACTAGTGCCCAAAGTGGCCACGCCCAGGCTCTGGGTCTCGCCCCGGGTGAAGATTGCTGACCCGTGCGCCCGAGGCAGATAACCCACCTCGCACTGGATAGGTCGCACATCGGTGAGCCCCCGACCGTCAATGCGCTTATTCTTCTCCAGAATCAGGCCCCGCAGGATATCCCCTTCCAGCTCATGGATGGCCAACCCGATATCCGAGCTCCCCTCGGGATAGCTTTCGGCCAGATCGGCCTTGGCCTTGACCGCCAGATCATGCACCTTGGTCTGACGAGCCTGCTTTTCCTTAGTCGTCAGGGCCGCCAGCATGGCCTCGTGGTAATCAGCCTTGACTTTAGCCATCAAAGCCTCGTCGCGCTTAATCTCCGGGATGGCTCTTTTGGGTTTGCCATGCTCTTTCTGGAGCTTTTTCTGCAACTCCAAAAGCGGGGCCACCGCTTTCTGGCCCAGGAAAATGGCTTCCAGAATATCCGCCTCCTTGGCCTCCTTGGCCCCACCCTCAACCATGACCACGGCCTCGGCCGAGGCGGCCACAATCAGAACCAGATCGGCCGACTCCAGCTGGGTCTGAGTCGGAGCCACCACCATGGCCCCATCCACCCGGGCCACCCGAGTGCCGGCGATGGGCCCGTTAAAAGGAATGTCGGACAGCGTCAGAGCGGCCGAGGCGCCCAACATGGCCAAAAGGTCCGGATCATACTTATCGTCCACAGACAAGGCCTGGGCGATAACCTGAGTCTCATAAGCCCAATTTTTGGCGATCAGGGGACGACAGGGCCGGTCAATGAAACGGGAGGTCAGAGTCTCTTTTTCTGAGGGCCGACCTATTTCCCGGCGAAAGAAATTGCCCGGAATCCGCCCCACGGAATAAAACCTTTCCTGGTAATCCACCGTCAGGGGTAAAAAATCAATGCCTTCCCGGATATCCTGGGAAGCCTGGGCGGTGGCCAGAATAACGGTCTCCCCCATGGTGACCAGGACCGAGCCCGAGGCCTGCTTGGCCAAGTGGCCGGTCTCAATGGTGACTATGGCGTCGCCAAACTTGGTTTCAACTTTCATCAATTATCTCCTTGCCCAAACCTACTGACAGGTCGGCCTCCTAGACCGCCCGCGCTATGAAAACTTTCGGAAAAAACTGGTCTCAGCGCCGTTGGCGAAAGACCTCTGGCCGAGCGACCCGCGATTACTTGCGCAACCCCAGGCGACCGATCAGCTCCCGATAACGGTTGATATTGATTTTCTTGAGGTAATTAAGCAACCGCCGCCGCTGGCCGACCAGTTTCAACAAGCCCCGCCGGGAGGTGTGGTCCTTGTGATGAACCTTGAAATGCTCGGTGAGGTTGGCGATACGCTCCGATAACAGAGCCACCTGAACCTCAGGGCTACCGGTGTCGGTTTCGTGTTGACGATAAGCGGCCAGAAGCTCGACCGTCTTCTCCGGGGTGATGGACATGATTTTCTCCTTGCCCAGTATATGGTTATTCAACGCCCAAAGGCGCCCGTAAAACCCGCGAGGGCCGCAAGAAAGGCCCCCGGGGCTCGCCCGACCCAAGGCCGGGCGTGATAATCTGACCCAGGCCCACCAACTGGCCCTGAGAATCAATAATTTTTACTTCCCAAACCGGGGCCGGAACCCTTGGCTCCCCTCTTGGCCCTTGATCCGGCTCGCTCGCCCTGGGCTGCCCCTGAGTCAGCTGGCCCTGGTTTGACTTAAATTGGTTTGACTCAAATTGGCTTGACTCAACTTGGCTTAACTCAACTTGGCTTGGCGGCCAAGGCGAGCGCAGACTGACCGGCTGGCCCTGGCGGACCAACCGGGTCTCATCCTCGGTCAGAATCACCTCCGGCCAGCCCATTAAGGCGGCCCGGGGGCTCAACAGACGGTCAGCCAGCTCCGCCCGGTCTTGAGGCATGGCCTGACCCGGGGTCAAAACGAAGGGCCCAATAACCTCCCGCCGCAACTCCTTCAACGCTCCCCCGCCCAGGCCAAGACTCTCGCCCAGATCCCGGGCCAGGGACCGGATATAGTAACCAGAGGAGACCTGGGCCCGAAAGACTATTTCTGGCGGTTCCCAACTCAGAAAATCCAGCCGGTGGGCCACCACCGGTCGGGCCATCAGCTCCAGGGGCCGCCCGGCCCGGGCGGCCCGGTGGGCTACCTGGCCGCCCCGCTTGATGGCTGAGTAAGCCGGCGGCCGCTGCGAGCTTGGCCCCAAGAAAGAGCTCAGAGCCGCCCGGGCCTGAGCCTCGGAAGGCCAGGGCCCAGTCCAGTTCCGCCAAACTTGGCCAGTCACGTCATCGGTGCTCGTGGCTAGACCCACAACGACCCGAGCCAGATAAGTCTTGTCCAGACCCATCAATTGGTCGGCCAGACGGGTGGCCGGCCCCAGCAGCGCGCCCAGAAGCCCGGTGGCCAAGGGATCCAGGGTCCCCAGATGGCCCACAGCCCTTTGACCGGCGATTCGCCTGACCTCGCGCACCAGGCTGAAGCTGGTGGGCCCCGAAGGCTTGTCCAGCAACAACAGGCCGGAGAGTTCCCCAGGGGGGCCGGAGATGGGCGCTCGGTCAGGCAGGCTCTGACTCACAGCGGCTTTAAAAAACGCGGGGCTTGAGCCAAAAACCTGGCCCGAGCCTCAGCGGGGTCAGTGGCCGGATCCGTGTAGGCGGCGGCCTGCTGGTGCCCGCCTCCCCCAAAATTTTCCGCCAGCTCCCGAACGCTGTAACTCAGGGCGCTCCGTAAACTCACCCTGGTCTGGCCCCGCTCATCCACCCGAAAGAGAGCCGCTACCTCCACCCCGGCCAGGGACCGGGGATACTCCACAAAGCCCTCGGCGTCATCCAGGGAAGCCCCGGTCGCGTCCAGCATGGCCTGGGAGAGGAGCATGCTGCCCAGCCGGCCATCAAGATCGATCTCCAGGGTGGCCAGGGCGGCCATTAAAAGCTTAAACCCGGCCAAGGTCCGGTTGCGCCGAAGACGACTGACCAGGTAGTCGCTCCGGGCTCCAGCGGCCACCAGGACGCTGGCTTGCCGATAGCACTCAGCGGTGGCGTTACTTTGGGAAAAAAAGCCCGTGTCCGACATGATGGCCGCGAGCAAAGCCTCAGCTAGGGGCCGGCGCCAGCTGATCCCCAGATCCTCAATGAGCTTGAACATCAATTCCCCGGTCGAGGAGACTAAAGGGCTGTGGTAGGTGGCGACCGGGCCGACCCTTCGAGGATCGCCGGGATGGTGATCAATGATCAGCAGAGGCGGCAGAAGACTCAAGTCGCTGAACCCCGGCCAGATCCGGTTGGGGTGTAGGCAGTCCACCATGATCATGAGGTCAAATTCCTTGAGCCGCTCGCGTTCGCCCCGCACCCGCTGAAAGGACGGCAAGTCAGCCGCCAGGAAGGCCAGATGGCTGGCGACCCGGCCCTGATAGCCCAGGGTGGCCTCCCGGCCCAGCCTTTCCAGGGCCATAACCAGGGCCACGGAGGAGCCAAGAGCGTCCCCATCGGGGTTTTCATGCCCCATAACCAGGATCCGCTCTGCTCCCCGAATGGTTTCCAGGACAAGGCGGTCGGGCCCGAAAATCTGGCTCATGGCTGGGCCTCATCAGCTCCCGAGGCCTCGGTCAGGTCAAGGGAAGGATTGGCGGGGGACTCGGACTTGAGCTCGGCTAAAACCTGATGGACGCGCTGGGCGTTTTCCACGTTTTTGTCATAGACAAACAAGAGCTCTGGCACCGCTCGCAACCCCAAGGTCGCGGCCAGGTTGGAGCGGATAAAGCCAGCGGCTTTCCGCAGGGCCGCCGCGGCCTCGCTCTGACCCGCCTGGTCGGCCAAAACGCTGTAGAAGATCCTGGCCTTGCGCAGATCCGGGCTTACCTGGGCCCGAGTGACGCTGACCAGCTTCAGACGCGGGTCCGAGCTGCGCAACAGCAAAAGCTCCGAGACCTGAGTCATTATCTGGCGGTTAATCTTTTCCTGGCGCCTGTGGATCATCGCCGCCCCACTCCCTGGACTCCACCCAGGCCGAGCAATCCCAGAAGGAGTCAATAACCTGGGCCTCGACATTATCCTCAATGAAATTCAACAGATGGTCCAGGACGCTATTGAGAATCCTGGCCTCCGAGCCGCAGACCGTGAAGCCCAGAACCGCCAGCTCGTGTTGATTCTGGCCACCCACCTCGGCGGCCGAGACGTTAAAACGAGCCTTGACCCGGGCCAGCAGGCTGGAAATCACTTTCCGCTTACCCTTGAGGCTCCGATTACCCTCCAGGCTCAGGGTCACCTCTAAAACACCGACCAGCACGAGCTCTTACCTGGCGCTCTCCTGGTGCCTGGCCTGCTCGGCCCGCTCCACAGCCTCATTGATCAAATCGACCGTGGCCGCCGTCTCCTCGATCTGGAAAACCTCAATGCGATCCCCGACGAACACATCCGAGAAGTTTTCCAGGCAAATGCCGCACTCGTGGCCACTGGTGACCTCCCGGACGTCGGACTTCTCGCGTTTGAGGGACCCGACCCGGCCCTCCCAGACGGATTTGCCATCGCGCAACAAGCGCGCCTTGGCCCCCCGCTGGATCCGGCCCTCGCTGACAAACGAGCCGGCCACCTGCCCGACCTTGGAGATCATGAAGATGGCCCGCACCTCGGCCTGGCCGAGAACCTTCTCGCTCTTGACCGGATCCAAAAGGCCGGCCATGGCCTCCTTGATGTCCTCCAGGAGCTTGTAGATGATGTTGTAGTGGCGGACCTGGACCCGCTCGCGCTCGGCCAACTCCTTGATCTGGGCCGTGGGCCGGACCCCAAAGCAGATGATCAAGGCGTTGGAGGCTGAGGCCAGCATGATGTCCGTCTCCGAGACCCCACCGGTGGAATGGTGGATCACGGTGATCTTGATCTCGGGGGTGGAGAGTTTGCCCACCGCGTCCAGAATAGCCTCCAAAGAGCCTTGGACGTCAGCCTTAACGATCAAGTTCAGACCCTTAACCGCCCCAGCCTTGATGTGGTCAAAGAGGTTTTCCAGGGTGAGCTTGGAGGTCTTGACCAGCTCGCTCTCCCGCTGCTTCATCTGGCGGTGTTGGCTGACCTGGCGGGCCTGCTTCTCATCCTCCATGACAATGAACTCGTCCCCGGCCTGAGGCACCCCAGAGATGCCCTGGATCTCCACCGGGATGGAGGGGCCGGCCGCCTCAACCTTCTGCCCCTGGTCATCGTACAGGGCCCGAATCTTGCCGTAAAAGGCCCCGCAGACGTAGGGGTCGCCCAACTTGAGGGCCCCCTCGCCCACCAGGAGGGTAGCCACGGCTCCCCGACCCTTGTCCAGACGGGCCTCAATGACCCGACCCCGGGCCGGGCCGTCCGAGCGAGCCTGAAGAGCCAGAATGTCGGACTGCAAAAGGATCATGTCCAAAAGCTCGTCCACGCCCTGGCCGGTCTTGGCCGAGATGTCCACAAACACCGTCTCCCCGCCCAGATCCCCGGCCAGGAGACCCAACTCAGTCATCTGCTGCCGGATGCGACCGGGGTTGGCCCCAGGTTTGTCCACTTTGTTGACGGCCACGATGATGGGGACCTTGGCCGCCTTGGCGTGATCGCAAGCCTCGCGGGTCTGGGGCATGACCCCATCGTCAGCGGCCACAATCAAAATGACTATGTCCGTCACCTGAGCCCCGCGCGAGCGCATGGAAGTGAAAGCCTCGTGGCCCGGGGTATCAAGGAAGGTGATGTAACGCTCCCCGACCTTGACGTGGTAAGCCCCGATGTGCTGGGTGATGCCACCAGCCTCAGCCTCCTGGATCTTGGTCTTGCGGATGTAATCCAGCAGCGAGGTTTTGCCATGGTCAACGTGCCCCATGATGGTGACCACCGGGGAGCGGGGGCCGACCGGAAACTTCTCGCCCACCTCGGGCACGGGCAGGTAATCGCCCTCGTCAAAGGCCGACTTCTCCACCTCGTAATCAAACTCGGCCGCCACCAGGGTGGCCGTGTCAAAGTCCAGCGACTGATTAAGGCCGGCCATGACCCCCATGGTCATGAGTTTTTTGATGATGTCCCCGGCCTTCAGCGACAACCGGTGGGCCAGCTCGGAGACGGTGATGACCTCGTCAACCTTGATGCGGCGCTTAATGGCCTTGGGCACCGTAATCTCGGTCTTGGCCTGGGTCTTTTTGGCGGCCTTGGGTTTCTTGCCTCGAGCCCGCTCCATCCCCTCCGGGTACAGTTCCGAGCGCTCCACCACCTCGCGGCGCTTGCGAGCCGCGAAATCATCGCGGTCGTGACCACCGGACTTCTTCTTGCGGTCCCCGCGTTTGCGGCTATCAGCCTCGGGCTGGGCCGGCGGGGAGCCATCCGGGCGTCCTCCTGGTCGGGGGGGGCCAGCTGGCCTAGGCGGGCCACCAGGCCGGGGAGCCCCAGGCCGACTGGGCCGAGCTCGCCGAGCTTCGTCGCCTTCCGGCTGCCCTCCCACGGAAACAGGCTTGGAGCGGGCGGCCGGGGAATCCGGTCTTGGCCCCTCACGCCAGTTAGGTTTAACGCCCACCACCCGAGCCGGCTCAAACCGGCTCTTGCCTGAGCCCGTCTCGGTGGTCGGGCCCAGCTCACGGGTAATCTTGCGGGGCTGACCGGGGGTTGGGGCCGGGCGGTCAGAGCCGGGCCTATCCGGTCGCTTTTTTGCCCCCTCGGGTCGGGCGCCCTCAGACTCCTTGGCGGCGGCCTCTTTAGGGGCGGCCTCCTTGGCCGGGGCCTCCTTGGGAGAGCCTTCCTTGGGCGCGGCTTCCTTGGCCGAAGCCTCTTTGGGCGCGGCCTCCTTGGCGGTGGCCGCCGCGGGAGCGCTCGAGCCGGCCTCGGCGGGCTTAACCTTGGTTTTGTCCTTGCCCTCAGGCGCGGGGACGATTTTTAAGGTCTCCGGCTTCAGGGCCTCTGGGGCTTTGGGGGCCGGCCGGCTGGGCAAATCCTCAGGAGCCGCCTGAGCCCCAGGGGAGAGCTTCAAAAAGTCCGGCCTGGGAGTCTTGTCCACTCCGCTTTTGGTAGGCTTGGCCGTCCCCACGATGGTGGCCCGCTCAAAACTGCGGGGCCCGATGCGCACCGGGGTCGGCTTAACCTCAGGCTTAGGCGGCGGCGAGGCGGAGCCATCCTCAACTTGCCGCGTGGCGGGCGTGGCCATGGCGGCCTGGGCCGCTTGGACCGGGGAGTCTAAATTCGCCGCCTCCCCCGACTCGGGCTCGGACTCAACCATCTCCGCCTGAGCCTGGGTCTCCCCGTTTTTCTTGCGCCGGCGGACGACCAGGGGCCCGCCCCCAGCGCCAGGCGAGGGAGAAGCCCCCAGGCGACGACGGATTTCCTCGACCACGCTCTCCTCAATGCTATTGGACGCCCCAAGTTTGACTCCGGGCATAATCTTCATCTCAGCCATACGTTGGAGAAGCTCATTACTGGTCATCGCCAGTTCTTTGGCCAGCTCATGAATCCGTTTTTTACCCATAACCCTGTGCCACCTGTTCCTAGAAAAGGATTGTCCGCCCCGGCCCGCGACCGCGTCGCCATCAAAGCCCGGTCACCAGATTCCCGGTCAATAATGACTCCAACCCGCCCTTAAACCGAAAAGCCCTGGCCAGCCGCCCCGGGCGCAAGGCCTGAGCCAGGCAGGCGGGGTTGTCCCGGCAGACCCAGGCTCCCCGCCCAACCAATCTCATCTTGTCATCAAAGACCACCGCCTGGCCCTGACCCTGGGGGACCAGGGCCAGGCGCCTCAAGTCCCCCTGGGGTCGCCGGCGCCGGCAACCCAGGCAAGTTCTTTGCGGTCGCTCAGTCATTGTCCTCGGAGCTCTCCCCGGAGCCATCCAGAGAAGATCTATCCATGGATCTATCCATCGATCTATCCAAGGAGCTCTCCAAACCGCCGCCCCCACTCGCCGCCTCACGCTCGGCCTTCTGGGAAAAGAAGTCCCGGGCCATGGCTTCCCGGGCCGCTTCCTCAGCGTCCTCCCGGTTAAGGTTCTCCACGTAATCCCGAGCCGCCTCCCAAACCTGCTGAGCCTTCTCCGGCCCCAGACCCTCAATCATGGCCAGCTGGTCCGGGCCCACCTCAAAAAGATCCCGGGCCGAGCCATAGCCAGACTCAAACAACAGGTCAGCCGTGACCTCGCCAACCCCCGGCAGGCGCAACAACGACTGATAGCCGTCCTTCAAGGCCCTTTGATACTTGCTCTCATTCTTGACGTCAATACGCCAGCCGACCAGCCGGGAAGCCAGGCGGACATTTTGCCCCTTCCGACCGATGGCCAAGGATAACTGTTCGTCCGGGACCACCACCTCCAGGGAACGAGCCGACTCGTCGACCACCACCCGGAGAACCCCGGCCGGAGCCAAGGCGCTGGCCACGTAATGAACCACGTCCGGGCTGTAGGGGATGATGTCGATCTTCTCCCCTTTCAATTCCTGGACCACCCCCTGCACCCGTGAGCCCCGCAGGCCCACGCAGGCTCCCACGGGATCGATCTCACTATCTGAGGTGGTCACGGCGATCTTGGAGCGACTGCCAGGCTCCCGGGCCACGGAGACGATTTTAACAATGCCCTCGGTAATTTCCGGGACCTCCGCCTCAAACAGAGCGGACAAAAAGTCGGGATGGGTACGCGAGAGAATGATCTGAGGCCCGCGACTGACGAGCTTGGCGTCAATGATGAGAGCCCGAATCCGCTCCCCCCGATGAAAATAGTTTTCCCTGGGAATCTGCTCGGAGGCCGGCAGAAGAGCCTCGGCCCGGCCCAGGCTCAGGATGATATTGCCCTTATCAACCCTCTGGATGGTTCCATGAACGATCTCGCCTACCCGATCTTTGTAATCATCAAAAATCAGATCCCGCTCCGCGTCCTTCATGCGCTGGATAATGACCTGTTTGGCCGACTGAGCCGCGATGCGCCCAAAATTGGCGGCTTCCAACTTAACTCCCAGCTCCTCGCCCACCGAGGAGTCAGGATCGAGTTTCCTGGCTTCCTCAAGGGAGATCTGGGTCTCTGGATCAGTGACTTCCTCAACCACGTCCTTGTACCGAAAGATGTCAAAGTCCCCGGTTTCCTCGCTGAAGGAAACCTCAAAGTTTTCGCTCAAGCCGTATTTGCGCTTGGCCGCCGACCGAATGGCCTCCTCAAGGGTTTCGATCAGAACCCCCTTGTCAATGCCTTTGTCCCGGCTGATCTGATCCACCATTCTCTTCAGGTCAATATTCATGTATATCACCCTAAGGCTACCCCCGACCCAAGGGCCGGAAGAGGAATTGGGTTTGGAAAAAGGCCCCGCTCGCCAAAGCCGCCAAAGACCTCAAAATCGGGCCCGCGGGCCAGCGAGCCTCCCGCCCCGGCTCCTTCTGAGGGGCGTTGACTCTGACTCAGATTTCTGGAATCAGGGACGCTTTCAGATCCGGCCCCAACTCAAAGGTTATTTCCCCCTCGGGGGTGATTAGCCGCAGGGGGCCCACAGCGGTGGCCAAGCGGCCTTTATATGTGACTGGCCGACCCTCCACCAGGAGCTTGACCTTGGCCCGGCTCCCGGAAAAACGCCGAAAGTCCGCCTCAGTGTAAAGCCGACGATTAAGGCCCGGGGAGGAGACCTCCAGAACATAAGCCGGGCCCGAGTTGGGGTCATCGGTCTCGTCCAACCAGGCGGAAAATTTTCTGGCCGCGGCGACGCACTCGTCAATGGTGACTTTGGAGCCGCTTTTGCCGGACTCGCCTAGCCCGGATTCCTGTAGCCCGGATTCCCCTAGCCCGGGCTCATTTAGCCTCGCCCCCTCAAACCCAGTTCCCTTTATATTATCCATGGCTTTATCAATGACCACCCGGACAATCCGCCGACCGTTTTCCAGGGCCGTCTCCACGCTCACCAGCTCCAGGCCCAGCTCGGTCAGCGCTTGGGGAGCCAAGGCGCGCAATTTATCCAAAAGGGCTTTCAGGCCCAAGCCGGACAAGGCCTCAGGCTTTTTGGGCGCCGGGCGGCGAGACCTGGGGCCAGTGGCCATTTTTTTGCCTCTGATTAAAAAAGAAAGCGGGCATGGGCCCACTTTACTGAATAAGAGGGATTAGTTGTCCGGGAAACCCTTTTTCCCCTGGGGAAAAAGAGCGGGCCCCAAGCCAGACAGAGGAAAACCTCAGTCCCGCCCCAAGGCCACCAGAAAAACCAACCATATTAGTCAGGGCCCGCGAGAGCCCTATAATTTATGGTTACCAGCCTGAACCGGCCAACTCATCCAAAGGAATAGTCAGGCCAATTAAAACTAACATCCGGCCAAAGTTAAGACTTATTAAATATAAATTAACGTAATAAGCCAAAATTTAAACCAAAAATTTAATCCAACCACCGCCAGAGCCAACCCGATCTCATGGCAAAAGTTAAATACCTTAAAACCAACCAACTGTCAAGTAAAATACCGACTAACTCTCAAGGTCACGGAAAAAAAATAACGCCGGAAACTTAGATAATGACCGATTTATTTACGCCCCAGAAAGCTTTCAAAGAACACAAAAAAACATTATAATAGGGTTAATTGTCAAAAGATTCGCCAAAAAATATTTTCCCCCGCCGCCCGGCCTAGGCCAGGGGTCTAGGCCGGGCGGAAAAAACCTTACGTCAATTTTAGAGTTCCAGACCGGGTGGGGTCGGCCACAACTAATTTTCAGCCATTTTCTGGCTTGAGGCCAGAGAATCAGCCGAAATTGGCGGGGAAATTTCCCTGGAAATAGGCGGGGCCGGGACCAGGACTGGCTCCAGCTGGGACCCTAAAATCGACTTCAACTCCAGTTTCAAGCCTCGCTCAGGGTTCTGGGCTTGGGCGGGCTCGGCGAGTTCGATCAACTCAGTTGAGGGCTGAGCCGACTCCAGAACAACAGCCGGCCCGATCTGGGGTTGAGCCGTCTCCAGGCCGAACTCCTTGAGTTTGAGGCCGCGCTCGCGGTAAGCGGGCCGAAACTCCTCCGCGGCCCTCGTCCCCGCCAGTTGGGGACTGGCCGGCTCCGGGTCCGCCGCCAGCTCAACCTGGGGCGCCGCCGCCGGGGTGGACTCCTCCTCGGTCTGAGGGACGGTCGAATTCGAGGCCGTCTCCAGCTGATTTAAGGCCTGGGCCAACTCCTCAGCCAACTCCAGCTCCGTCTGCGGCAAAGTCAGCTCCGAGGCCAAATCCAGCTCCCCAAAAACCTGGGCCAACTCCGTGGCGAAATCCAACTCATTGAGGGGCGGCGGCGACTCCTCGGCTAACTCCAGCTCTGGATCAGAGGATGGGGCCAATGACTCCTGAGACAACTCTGGCTCAAAACCAGCGGGCGAGGCCAATGACTCCTGAGGCAACGCCGGCTCAAGACCAACAGACGAGGCCAATGACTCCTGAGGCAACGCCAGCGCAGGACCAGCGGGCGAGGCCAATGATTCCTGAGCCAACTCCGCCCCAGTCTGAGGCTGAGGAGCCCCAGCCTGGGGCCGCGTCTCCTGAGCTGGTTGAGCTCTGGGAAAAGTAGGAAAAACCGGCTGATCATTGGCGACGGAAAACTTTTTGTCGCATAACTTGTTGGAGCAGAAAAAAAAGTCGTACTCCTTGTTATCCTTCGCTCGGCGCCCAATAGTGCGCCGAATAGGCGATTTACAATATGGGCAGACAAATTCGGTGACTAAATGAGAGCCAGACTTGCCCCGAAAAGCGCCAGGAACGCCATTGTTGTTCTCAAAGTTCGCCGCGCAGAGATGATTGGGGCAGGCCCAGGAGTCGCCAACTTTGGGATCCCGGCTGATGACTAAAGTCAGGCGACTTTTGCAAAATTCGCAGGTCACCTCAGGGGGCTTGGGTTTAAAAAGTGGTTTACCGATCTGTCCATGGTCGTCGGCGTACTTCCCTTGGCAGTTTTGGTTGGAGCAAATCCACAAGGAATACGGCTTGCCATTCTTCAGGCCTTTGTGGAGATAGAGATCGCTCTGGCACTCCCCACACGGCTTCTTGGTCATAAGGCAGGAGCGCAGCCGAGCGCCCGGCTCCCCTTGAGTGTCCTCAAATTTGGCCCCGCAGTTGTCTCGATTCTGGCAAACCCAAAAAGAAAGATCCTTGTCATCTCGCCTGGTCTTGACCAAAACCAGGTGGCTCTGGCAATCAGGGCACTGGCGCTTGGTGACGATGACGGTTTTCAGACGAGACCCGGGGGCCCCTTTGAAGTTACGGAACTTGGCCTGGCAGCCGTTTTTCTCCTGGCAAATCCAATAGTCGAACTTTGTTCCCAGATTGCGCCCATGGCAGTGGGTCAAGGGCAGGCCGCACTCTGGGCAGACCACGCTCTTATCAGGCAGAAAAACCCGCTCCCCCGGAACGCCATTGTCATCTTTGAACCTGGCCTTGCACTGGTGGATGTTGGAGCATTGCCAGCGAGAGGAGGTCTGACCATCGACCATTTTCTCGTGGCGCCGAATCGTGGAGCCGCAATCAGGGCAAACGTGGCTTGTGTTGATAATCCGAGTCAGCGGCTGGCCAGGCGCGCCATTATCGTCTTGAAAGCTGGCCCCGCAGTTATCTCGATCCCGGCAGGACCAGAAGTTATAACGAACGTTGTTTTTGAAGCCGGTGACATTATTGAGAAACTGGTCACAGTAAGGGCATTTGATCTTTGAGAACGTAACCAGGGTCTGACCTTTGCCCGGGGTCCCACCAGCGTCCATAAAAGTGGCCCGGCAGTTGGAGTTGGAGCAAACCCAGCGAGTCAGATACACTCCGCTACGTTGGCTGGAGACTTTAACCAGTTTCTGCCCGCACTCCGGGCAGAGGCTCTGGTCATGAACCTCATGGGGAGCCAGGCTCTTGGCCAGGGAACCATGAAAGATAGAGATGACTTTCCACCAATCCAACTGACCGCTGGCCACTTGGGCGATGGAATTCCACAGGACCTGAATTTCGCTCAAAGTCAGGGCCTTGAGCTCGGCGGCTATCAACTCTTGGAGCTCCTGACCCAGAAAAGCGCTATGTAGACCGCCACGCGGGTCGACCGTGACGTAACCCCACTTCAAGAGACTGGCCAACATTGGCGCGCTGAAACTGGGCTTGGCCAAGCCCAGCCTATCCATTTCCTCAATCAAACTGACCACGGTGAAACGACGTTGGGCGGGGAAACCTTTGTCAAACACCCTACCGTTCTTAACCTCCAGGGAGCTTTCAGGGTCCAGCCTGGGGAAAGGATTGTCAGCGACCTCATCGGCTCCCTCACGCTGACTTTCCGGCTCCTCGTTCAACAGCGCCTTGAAGCCCGGCGTCAACAGTTTCTGTTTTTCAGCCTCGAAAAAAGCGTACTTGCCGTTTACATTAGTGTATAGGACGAGCTCCCGGCGACTGAAGACCGCGTCTGGCATCTGGCTGGCGATCGTCCTCAGGCGAATGAGCTTATAGAGATTTTTCTCGTCCTCAGAGCCGTTGATTGATTCCTCGCCGATCAGAACCGGTCGGACGCATTCCATCCCCTCCTGGCCCCCGCTGGTCGAGCCCCAATGCCGAGGTTTGTCGGTCATGGCCCAGCCGTAGCTCTCGGCCAATCCCCGGATATCCGAAATGATCCTCTCCGGCAAAAAATGGTCAGTGGTCCTGGGATAGGTGATGTGACCAGTCTCAAAGAGCTTGAGAGCCAAAGCCATAGTTTTCGTTGGGCTGAAAAACAAAGATTCGGCGGCCGAACGCAAAAGGGTTATAGTGGTGAAAGGGAGACCAGGCTTTTGCAAAATTTTGCCTTCCTTGTAACTGGCCACTTTCACCGACCGTATCTCCGACACCCGTTGGGCGGTTTTCTGGTCGTGAATCCCAGTTTCTCCCTCGGCCAACCAGTTTTTGGGATTCCAAAAGACCTGCCAACGCCGCTCCCACTGGTTGTCAGGCAAAAAAAGCAGCTTGACCCCATAATTAGCCTGAGAGCCACCGCCAATAAGCTGATTTTCCCGCTCAGTTAAAAGGCCCAGAACCGCCAGCCGGACCAAGCTCAATTGAAAATTTTTGCCAGACAAGGCCTGAATGACCGGGGAAGCCTGACTCACCATGCTCTCCGCGACCCAATAAGTCCCCTGGGCCTGAGCCCGACTCAAACTCAACGGGCGAGGATTAGCCAGAGCCTTGAGGATAGTGTCCTTGGAAATCTCCGAGAAAAAGACCCGTTGAGGATTAATCAGGCCCAGAATCTGGCTCAACCGCCAGGCCACGAACTCCCCTTCCCCATCGGGGGGCAGCCCCAGATAGACGGCCTCAGCTTTCCCCACCAGAGGCCACAACTCATCAATAACCGCCTGGCCGGCCTCGGTCAATTCCATTAAGGGCGGCGACTCCGGGAGCGGGGCCCAAATGTCGCATTTGAACAAAAGCTTAAGCTGGCCCCGCGTGGAGCCAACCACCCACTCAGAGCCCAGGAAATCCTGAATTTTTTTCGCCACCACCGGGGAATTAACGATTAAAAGTTTCACTTATGGTCACCAAATTCCTCAAAAACTCTCTCACAAAGGCCTTAAACCCAACCAAAACCCCATTGACCCCAGCGGACCGACGGTCAATTTCCGAGAAATCCTAAACAATCATTTTCCCGTTGAAAAAATTGTTTTAAGTAGGTTATAAAAATCTTATTATATAAAGAGCAGGTAATCAATTCTTATTAAATAAATTTTTTAACAAAACTTTTAACAATTATAATTAAAACATAAAATAAACAAATTTATTCGCCTTAATTTAACAAATTTAATTATTATGGGGTTTACAGAGAGCCAGGACGGCTCTCTCCAGCCCACGACTAATTCCAGGGCCCACTATATTAGCTCATTTTTGACGATAAATTAAGTAAGCGTTCCCAAGGGACAGTAAAATTGGATCCGCGGCTTAAACCCTAGACTCCCTATGTATGAGCTTACCCTCACGAAATTGAGCAGTAAAATTTATCACCTTTGATAATGAGCGCTGACAGGTAGGGACCATTTTGTCGAACTTGGCCCGCTTCTTCTTTTCCCTCAATTGCCTGGCCCGCTTTGGAGAACACGGGGCTAAAGATTTATTGTTTTTGTCAACAACAAATACTTTCAAATAAAGCGCCGATAAAAGCCTCTAACGGCCAGGTTATTCGTTAAATGAACTTCTCCTCGGGAATGTTGAGTATCGGCCCATGACTCACTCCTTTTCGCGCCTGTTCCGGCTTGTCTACTAATGAGTCTTCAAGAGGTCAGAACAGAAGAAGCGTTCTGACGTTGGTCTTTAGCCATTTTATTCAACGTAGTCATCTATGAAACAAACCTGTTTTTTTAGATTAACGGCGGCCGTCCCCGGCCGCAGAGCCGCTCTGAACCGTTAAGTCCAGAGCCTGACTCTGTAACCTTGGGGGCTATTTCAAACTCCACCCCTTTATCGTGGGTGAAAGGTTGCTAAATTAACGCCTAAAATTAGGCCTCCCCCAAAACTCCTTCACAAATGAGCCCCAGAGGCTTGAAAAAGGCCCAAAGACCACTCCCAGCGGGTCCTGGGCCGGAGCTTAACCAATAAAATTGTCCTAATTGGCGGATCTACCACCGCCGCCAGAGGAGTTAGGCCGACCGCCGCCAGAGTTTCCCCCACCAGGAACGACGGAACCAGAGTCATCGCCACTGGGCCGACCGGAGCCACCACCGCTGGGCCGGCCAGATTGACCGCCGCCAGAGTTGCCACCACCAGGAACTACGGAACCAGAGTCATCGCCACTGGGCCGACCGGAGCCGCCACCGCTGGGCCGGCCAGATTGGCCTCCACCAGAGTTAATTATGGTAACTCCACCACCAGGGGCAATCGGTGAGCTCTGGCCAGAGCCAGTTCTGCCTCCGCTTTGATCAATAGCAAGTCCAGAGCCAGACACGGCGCCACTTTCCCCTTGACCAGGGCGACTAATTCCTGAGCCACCTGGACGACTAGGCCGAGAACCCTCATTACCGCCACCAGGCCTATTTACTTCTCCACCACCTGGACGACCAGGCCGAGAACCCTCATTACCACCACCTGGCCGGCCAGGCCGAGAACCCTCATTACCACCACCAGGCCTATTTACTTCTCCGCCACCTGGCCGGCCAGGCCGCTCAGGCCGACCTACATCGTTTCCACCAGGCCGGCCAGGCCGCTCAGGCCGACCTACATCGTTTCCGCCAGGCCGACCAGGCCGCTCCGGCCGACCAACATCGTTTCCGCCAGGCCGGCCAGGCCGCTCCGGCCGACCAACATTGTTTCCACCAGGTCGACCAGGCCGCTCAGGCCGACCAACATCGTTTCCGCCAGGCCGGCCAGGCCGCTCAGGCCGACCAACATTGTTTCCGCCAGGCCGACCAGGCCGCTCAGGCCGACCAACATCGTTTCCGCCAGGCCGGCCAGGCCGCTCCGGCCGACCTACATTGTTTCCACCAGGCCGACCAGGCCGCTCCGGCCGACCTACATTGTTTCCACCAGGCCGACCAGGCCGCTCAGGCCGACCAACATCGTTTCCACCAGGCCGACCAGGCCGCTCCGGCCGACCTACATTGTTTCCACCAGGCCGACCAGGCCGCTCCGGCCGACCAACATTGTTTCCACCAGGCCGACCAGGACGATTGACGTTGCCAGGGCCAGAGCGATTATTGCTTTGCCCAGGTCGATTCTGCCTATAATTACCTTGATTAGGCCTATTCCCATTGGGTCGCTGAACGTTACGATCTTCGCGCTGATTCGGTCTATTTCTATTGGGTCGCTGAACGTTACGATCATTACGCTGATTAGGTCTATTTCTATTGGGTCGCTGAACGTTACGATCATTACGCTGATTAGGCCTATTTCTATTGGGTCGCTGAACGTTACGATCTTCGCGCTGATTAGAACGACGATTTTGATCGGAATTGTATCGTCGCTCATCTTGTTCGCCACGGTTATCTCGTCCCCGCCGAGATTGCGCGAACTGAAGAGCCTTTTCCTCTATCCCCAGGGGACGATTAATCAGCATAGGAAAAGGCTCATTGAGATATGACCCTTGAGAAAAGTCAACCTCAATCGCTTTGGCTTCCGCCTGGGCAGACCACATTACGGCCAACAAAGCCATAATTGGTAGACTCATAACAGAAGATAAAGAAAAAAATTTAAACTTGCGCATGAAGCACCTCATTTGCTTGGCCTGAAAGCGCGCCGTCAGGCCCTAATCAAAATACGCTTACTTGAAATCTTTTTGCTTTGATTTTTGTCACTGCGATTTTTGTTTGCAGCAAAAATCAAGCCAAGTTGATTTACCAACCCGGCTGAGGGCCTACTCTTGACTATTAAAATAATCTGAAAGGCTGACGGCGTTTTCTTTGGCGGCCCTATCTTAGCAAACAGGGTAATTTTTAGCCAGTAATTAATTCTCCAATGGGTAATTCATAGCCAGCTGGAGCCACCTAAATTCCAGAATATGGATTTTTCCAAATTATTTTTTTTGTTTTTTTAGCGCTTCGCCCTACCTGAGCCTTGAGCCTAGCTCGTTAGAGACGCGACCAGCCAGAATCAGATGATCGTTTTCTCTGGCTATACTTGAATTTAGCAATACTTATCTAATTATTGAGATAATAATCATATTAAATAATCCAAATCATAATATTGAAAACAAACTAAAAAGCTTTGAAGGCAGCTAAAGCCCCACCCGACTATAATGTTCATATCCATAGATGGGGCTGAAAGATATAGTCCCAGAAATAAAAAACCAGGGCTGGGCCCTGGATTTTTATTTCTGAGGGTATTCTAAATAACCCTGTTATCTCCGGTTGTTGTTTCGATTATTGTCCCGACGATTGTCCCGACGATTGTCCCGACGGTCGTCCCGGCGGTCGTCCCGGCGGTCATTGCGCTTGGACGGGTTTTTGGTCCATTGATTTTTCTTCTTTGGGCCCTTGTTGTACTTGCTGCGAGGATTATCCCGAGGATCCTGGCGACCGTCCCGACGGTCCAAACGGTCGTACTTGTTATTGCGGCGATTATTGCGCCGGTCAGCGATCATCTGGGTGGCGCTGTCATCAGAATTGAGAAGCGACTGACTGGTCAAAACGGTATTGATCTGGCTCAACCAGGCGTCTTGAAAATGGGAGTCTTTAACAGCCCCGGCCTCAGCTTGGCCGGACCAAATCAACACCGCCAGAGCCAGAATTGGCAAAACGAAAAACGAACAAAAGGCTTTTTTTATGTTAGACATAGCTACCCTCCATAATTTAGATACTAACACTAAATGAAAAATAACAAACTAAACTTATTTTATTGATATTATTAGAGCGCGAACTCCTCCCCATCAATGCCTATTTTAAAATTAGCAAGAATCTGGCCAAGGCGAAAATTCAGCTTCTTTCTTGACTTAAGCCTTAATTTACAACGATTCTTGTTTTGGTGGCCCCGCTGGCGACCTTGAAAATTTGAGTATTTTTTACTCATCGACAAAAAAAATAACCATCTGGGTTTATAACAAAAAATATCTAAAATTCCATAAATTGGAAAATTCCCTCATCCTGGTCAAAACACTAAGCCTCTGACCAGAGGGCCAGAGGCCTTGTGTTTTTCTAACTCAAGATGGTTGGTTGTTATCTCCGGCGGCCATCCCGGTCGCGGTTACGGTCGTTGTCGCGGCCGTGATCAGGCCGACGATCATTGCCATTCCGGATGCCCTTGGCAGGCCCTTTCCTATCGTGGCCAGGCCTCTTGGGACCAGGCTTATGAACTCCAGGACCAGGCCTCTTGGGGCCAGGCTTATGGACTCCAGGACGAGGCTTCTTGGGGCCAGCCTTATGGACTCCAGGACGAGGCTTCTTGGGGCTAGGCTTATGAACTCCAGGACCAGGACGGCGATCCCGGTCATTGTCATAACGGTCGTGGCGATCCCTGTCATTGCGGCCACGGCGATCGGCGATCATCTGGAACGCGTCTGAGCCCCCAGAGTAGCTGAGCGTGGCCTGAGTGGAGATCACGGCATTGACCAGACTCGCCAATGAGTCTTGGCCCTGGGGGCTATTAACCACTCCCGCCTCGGCCTGACCGGAGCAAATCATGCCCACTAAAGCCATCGCCGGAACAATAAAAATCGACAAAAAACTTTTTCGCATACAAACACCTCATTTATGAGTCATAGCAATGCTTTCAGACCCATCTTCTAACATAACAGGTCTAAATTTAAAGTTTAAACCTGGTTTACTGCTGGATTACCTGCTGTTTTGTTAAAGCAAATAACAGGCCAAATCTGGACTTTAAGCCAACTCAAAAATTTTTTACTTTAATTTACCTTAAAAAAATAATTAATTATAGCTCTATGATACCAACTAAAAACCATTAAAAAAAGGACGATCTAGATTAATTTTTACTTACTAAAATGAAACCCCGACTAAATTTTACTCACCCACAAAACAATCCTAAGCCTGGCCTAAAAAACCACCCAACACGGGCGGCCTTCAAGGCCGCCTTGGCTGGCCAGTGCGTCCGCAAGTCTTCCCCATTTCTCCGCGCGAGGCCTTTGAAAAAGAGCCAGCTTCCCCCAGAAGAATCATAACTCCATCTTAAAACGCGCCTATGGCCAGGCCTATTTTGTGGTTCCTGAAAGAAGCTGTCCCATAAGTTGACTTCACCTTTCAAAAATCAAGGCCAGTTTCCTGGGTCTAGACAAATCCCTTTCCAGCTTTTGGGGCTACAAGACTTGAGATTTAGATGACAAAAAGTTTGATTTCAATGACCACGCCAGGGCCGTCAATAAAATGAATATTTTTTTCTCATGAAATAATACTCTATGAGCCCAGGAATATCAAAAAAAATATCGGAATATAAAAAACTTCTAAAACATTAAAACTACCTCAACCTCTAAATAATGTCAGCGGGCCGCCCAGGCTGGCCTCTTTGATCTGGGATGAGAAGTTTTTTTCAAACTTTCGAATTTAGCCTAATTATTTCAGACGCCTCTCATTAGCGGCCTAGCGGGATATGACAACATGAAAATGGCATAACCTAAAATCCCAAAACCGCGAGGAAGGCTATTTTTTACAAGACCTCACTCTGAGAGATGGCCCCTGCCAGCGGGACCAGAGACCGGGAGATCGCGGTCTGACTCAGCGGGGCCGCTTATCTATGGTTATGGCTGTCTCTGCGGTCATGACGATCATTGCCCCGGTCACGGAGGGCGATCATCTGAAAATCGCTCGTGTCCCCGGCCAGAGTGGCCTGGCTGACGCGCGCGGCCTTGACTAAGTTGACTAAAGAGTTCTGGGAGCCTTTCACCGCCCCCGCCTCGGCCTGCCCAGAGAAAACCAGGCCCAATAAAGCCAGAGCTGAAGCAAAAAGAACTTATAAGAAACTTTTCCGTATGATAAGCCTCAATTTTGAGGTCAATGTCATATTGACCTATTAAATTTTAACCCTGGATTGTTACATTGTTTCAGACGATTATTGTTCATAGCAAAACCTGGGCCAATCCTGGGGTCAAGAACTGGATTAATAAAAAAATTTCAATCATTCCAACATGTTACTTAAGAGAGAGCTGTTTAAACCCAGGAACAATTGTCCTTTTTTTATCCAGACTGACTGAGGCCTGACTAAATTTTACTCAAGTTTCTGTCCAGGTTGACTAAAAATCACCCAATTAACCAGTGGCTCACTTTTGACTGAGAAATGGGGGCCAAACAAATCAAGAAAAAATTGAGAATATCCAAGAGGTGGGCTAAAACTAATAGCGCTGAGTTTCACGGTAATTTCCCCAAAAGGCCTCTCGACCTCAAAACCCCGCCCAAAGCGAAAAGCCCCTGACCAGAGGATCAGGGGCCGGGAGATTGCGGTCTGACTCAACAGGGCCGCTTATCTGTGGTTACGGCGGCCTCTGAGGTCATAGCCGTCATGACGGTCATTACGGTCATTACGATGATTCTTCTTGTTACCGATCTTCTTGGAGCCATGGCTCTTGTAACCGGGTTTCTTGGGCCCATGGTTCTTATAGCCGGAATTTTTGCGCGAGGGCTTCTTATTATATTTTCCATGACCAGGGCGACCATCGTGGCGCCGGTCATAACGATCATTGCCCCGGTCACGGCGGGCGATCATCTGAAAATCGCTCGTGTCCCCGGCCAAGGTGGCCTGGCTGACGCTCACGGCGTTGACTAAGTTGACTAAAGAGTCCTGGGAGCCTTTCACCGCCCCCGCCTCGGCCTGCCCAGAGAAAACCACGGCCAATAAAGCCAGTGCCGGAACAAAAAGGATTGATAAGAAACTTTTCCGCATGATAATCCTCACTTTTGTGGTCAAAATCATATTGACCAATTAAATTAAAAAACAAACAGGATTTAAATTTAAATTTTAACCCTGGATTGTTACTTTGTTTCAGGCGATTATTGTCTAAAGCAAAAGCTGGGCCAAGCCCCTGAATTTCGGTTAAAACAGGGACTCTGAATAAACGAATTCTGGCAAAATCCAATAATTACACGATGTTATCTATAAAAGAACCTTGAAGGCCCAAGCCTTTTAGGTTAATTATTACCCTGACCAATTAGTGGCCTGATTAAATTTTACTCAAATCCAGGGTCAGACTGATTCAAAATCACCCGACCGACCAGTCAGGCCTCAAAAAAACCCCTGACCCTCGGATCAAGGGCTTTTTAGGGCCTAACTGAAAAATGGTTATTTATTCGGGTCCAGACGTTTGAGGCCAGTCTGACCAAAGCCTTACTGGCTGTTGGCTTTTTCCTCGTCCACCGTGGGCCGAACCGCCCAAGGCTGACCAATCAAAATTGAGCTCAAACCCGCCGCCGTGGCCAATCCTTGGCCAGCCGACTCGGCCTCAGACTGGGAGGCGAAGAAGCCCAGTCGGATCCGGTAGTGGACCTGGCCATTTAGGGTGATCTCGGAGCGGTAAAGCCTGGGTCCCGGCTGTCCCACCTTGGCCAATTTCTTTAAGTAACTCTTGGCGTTGACTCCATCCAGAGCCCGCCAGACTTTCTCCGAGTCCTCCCTGGTTGGGGTTGAGGAGATATTAACCACCCACTGGTTGGACAAGGCCTGGCCAGCGTATTTTTTATACTCCGCCACGGTCGGTTGGACCAGCCAAGGCGTGGCCGGCAACTTAACCTCACTAGCCAACCGCGCGCCCGCCGCCTCCGCCTCGGCCCGGGTCGGAAAAAAACCCAGCCGGATCCGATACTGCTTGATGCCACCCACCGAGGTGTCATAACGATACAGTCGCCCAGAGCTGGCCAGACCATCCACCCGACTCCAGATCCGCTCAGACTCAGCCAGATCCGGGGTTGAATGTAAGTTACTGACCCAGACCGGGGCGATGGTCTCCTCATCGGGGCTCGCCGTTGGAGTGGCCGGGGAACTCTGGGAGGAGCCCTGAGCTTCCCCTGTCTCCAGGGGTTTGGGGGCCGGAGTCACAACTGTGGCCGGTGGTTTGCTGGCCGGGCTTGTCTCAACCGGGCTTTTCTCCACTGGCGCGGTCTCGGTCTTGACCTGCGGCTGATGGACTCGGGTCGGGGATTGGGCGGGCGAGGTCGTTTCAGCCGGGCTTGTCTCGGTCGGGCTTATTTCCGGGGGAACGGTCTCGGTCTCTGCCAGCGGCTGACTGGCAAGAGCCGGAGGTTGGACGGGCGGGGTCGCCTCCAAGGGAGTCAGCTCAGGCTGAGCCGGCTCAGGAACAACTGGCGCGGAATCCCTGGGCTCAGGCGCCCCGACCGCGGGCGCCTCTGA
Source organism: Deltaproteobacteria bacterium (assembly GCA_031276635.1). GTDB lineage: Bacteria > Desulfobacterota > Desulfarculia > Adiutricales > Adiutricaceae > JAIROO01. The sequence goes on from JAISMU010000179.1 coordinate 43,512, forward strand.
CCGCGGGGCCAGGGGCTCAGAAACTCCAGGCTCCTCCAGGGTCTCGCTGGAAACCACCGTCAGGGAGCCTCCCTGAGTGGCGGGGTCAATCGCCAGGGGTTTGGGGGCCGGAAAATCCTCGTCTTCCGGGCCCAGCTCCGAGCTATCAACCACCTCTAACACCTTGGTCGAGTTTTCCTGGCCCGGGCTGGCCTGGCCTGAGCTAAGTTGATCAGGGCGGGCGGGCTCGGTTCCCAGAGGCGCGGCTCCCTCCGTGGCGACCGAGGTTGGCGAGGTCTCTCCCGTTCCTATCTCTCCGGTTCCTGGCTCCTCGTTTATCCCGCTCAAGGCCGCCCCCTCAGGCGACTGGGGCTGGCCCGTCAGATTAAAGCCGCCAGACAGATTGTCTGGGCCGCTCGCCTGAGAATCCAGAGTCTCCAGGGGCGCAGTCCCAACCGGGAGAACCTCAGCCGGGTCGGGCGCCAACAAGTTGTCAGCGGTCTCGGGCTGCGGGGTAAAGACCAGACCCGGGGCAGGCTCGAGCTCGGTCGGGCTGGGTTGAGACACTCCGGTCGCCTCTGGGGCAACCGAGGAGTTTGGCTCCACCTGAGATTCGACCTGGGGAACCACGGGTTGCGGCGTCGCCTGGGCCACCGGCGGCGGGGGGGGAATATGAAAATCGGGCGGGGGGTCGTTGGCGTTATGGAGATAGACGAACGTGGCCAACCCCACCGCCAGGGCCACTATTATAATAGTTATTAGCGGCCCCCCACCGCGAGGCCGCGGGAGCGACTCCTCAATTTCCTGGGGTGGCGGGGCGAAATCCAGTTCCTCAACCGGGTTGTCCTGGGCTGAGTCGCCGCTGGCCGGCCTGCCTTTGGGTTGATCAACCATTTTATCCTCTGATTTCGGCCTGGGCCCCACCCTCAGGCTCACTGGGGCGGTTGAGCGCCGCGGAGCGCCTATTTCTTATTCCGGTTGGAGCGGGAGGTTTTCGGTTTTGATCTGGGCTTAGACTTGGGCTTGGGCTTGGCTGGCGGCTTCACCGCGGTCGCCCCCTCGGGCTTGGCGCCGTTGTCGCTGGCCAAACTGGGCTCTGAGCCTTGAGCGGCTGAAACATTTGAATCCGAGACATTGGAGCCCGAGACATTAGATTCCGAAGATTCCGAGACATTGGCCGCCGAAACATTAGAATCCGAGACATTGGCGCTTGAGACGTTGGCCGCCGAAACATTGGCCGCCGATCCATTAACCGAACCGGACGCAGCGGTCGGAACGGCCCCAGTAGCCGCCGTCGTCCCGCCAGAGCCCGAGAGCTGAGCCAGGCGGTTGCCGGCCAGGAGATCCAGATAAGAAAGCCGATTGGGATAAGTCAACAGCAAGGTCTCGTAAACCTGTCGGGAAGCCTCAAGTTGACCTATTTTCGCCAGCACCCGCCCCACGGCCAGAGTCAATTCCGTCTCGACAGCCATAGCCCCGAGATCATTCGGCCCCGACCCTTTGGCCAAGGCCTGAGCGGACCGATAATATTTTGAGGCGGCCGTCAAATCGCCCTGATCCTCATACAAGGCCCCCAGGGTGAACAGAATATTGACTTTCAAGGCCTCGTCCCGCGGCTCAAGATTTTCGGCGATCTTTTCCAGGGCGGTCGTGGCCGCGGGGTAATTCTTGGCCACGGCTTGAGCCAAGGCCAAGGCGATGGCGGCGGCCTCGGAGGAGTCCAGGCCTGGATTGGCCTCCACGACCTCAGTCAAGGCCAGGATGGAGCTGGCCTTGTCCCCGGCGGCGTTGGCTTCCGAGGCGTTGATGGCTTCCGAGGCGTTGATGGAGGCGCTCAGGACATTTTTGGCGCGGACATTGGAAATAATCAGAGCCGCGACCACCACCACCACCAAGGCCAGGGCCCCCAAGGCAAACTGACTGGTGTGGGTCAGAAAATAATTGTAAGCCTTCTCCGAGGTGGTCATAAACGCGTCGTCAGAGCGCAGCAGCTTTTTAATGTTAACCTGTTTTGCCATTTAAACACTCAAGAAAAATCCGTTGGCCGGAGAGAAATTAAGCCAAGGCCAAGCAGCCGGCCCTGGCCCTGTCCCACGCTGGGACGAATCTGACCCCCATCGGGCGACCGGGACCAGGTGAAAAAAATTTTACCTAAAAAATATTCTTTATAATCTCAATCTTAAATTAAATATCTATTCTTACATCTTTATATTATTTAAAACCATATTGTTATAATATTTTCACGTTAAACAAGTCTCAAAAAAACTTTCTGGCCCTCCACCCTGATAAAAAAATCGAATCTCTGGACCAGAGTCCCCCCAGGCTCCCAATTTTTTTTGGCCATTTTCTGGCCAAACAGCCCTTTAAATACCATTTTTGATCTCTTTTGAAAACCCAAAGGAAAAATTTTCGCTCTAAGTCCCCTCGCCAGCCCAGACCCGGGCTCAACGAACCAATCAGCCACCCCGGCTCCCAAAAATCTCAGCTCGGTCGTTGGCGACTGGCCAAAGCCCGTCTGACCCCCCTTTCCACCGCCCTTTCAATGAGCGCGGCCAACTCTTGGGCCGTCAACTGACTAACGGAGACTACGGCCGGCTCGGCTGGGACTGACTGAGGGGGGCGGGGAGCCGGCGGCCCCTCGCTGGGGAGACGATCTGTCAGCAAAATGGCCTCGGCCTCGGCTTGGGGCTCAGGAACCGGGGGAGCCGGCGCGGCCTGGGGAGCCGGAGGAACCTGGGGAACCTGGGGAACCGGAGGCCGCGGCGGGGCGGGAGGTCGAGGAATAGGGGCTGGGCTCCGCTGACTCAACGACTCTAGGGACTCTGGAGGCTCTGGGGACTCCGAGGGCTCGACTATGACTGTTGGATCCGCGACCACCTTGTCCAGACGCTGGATGAGGGCCTCCAACTCCAGGTCCATGGCCTGACTCTTGGCCAAGGTTTCCTCCATGGGCCCTTGGTCATGAAAATTGATTTCCTCAAACCCCTCAATATCAATATCAAAGGTGTCGTCGCCGGGCAGACGGTCGTCGTCATCGCGCTCAGGATTCATGCCTCTCTCTTCTCCCCAGAAACCTCTGGGCCAGCCTTAAAGCCACTCTTGGGCAAACCCGACCGGGGTAGCCAGATAAAAACTCCCCGGGTCCAGGAGCGCCCCCAGAACCACCTGGTCATAGCTAATAGCCAGGCTTCGCCTGTTCCTGGAGCCGCCCAAGCGAGCGGCGATCCGAAAAGGAAAATCCAACTCCCGGGGCTCAACTCCCGCGTCCCGACGAGTCACGGCCCGGATGTCGTCGTAATTGATCTCCAGGCGCTCCCCAGACCGGGTCTGAGAGACCAACTCACGGATAACCGGAACTCGCTCCGCCCCCGGGGCTCCGTCCAGAGTTAGCCGGGCCAGGAATCCCCCGCCTTCTGGCCAGACCCGGATAACCGTCCTGGGGGAGGGGCCTTGGGAAACCCGCAGCAGCTCGGCCTGGCTCGGGGGAGCCACCAGACCTCCGATCAAAAGAGAGGTCAGCTCCTCTGGGCTCAGGGGAATGGGCAACGGATGGGCCCCCAGATCGGCCCGCGAGCCGGTGGCGTGAACTTTCCGGCCATAATCCAGAGTCTGAGCCATCTCCCCGTGGATCAAAAGACGAAAAGCCGGGCTCCCGGTCGGACCCAGAGCCAAAAACTGGAAAATATCCGGCTTCTGGGCCAGGGCCTCAAACTGGAAGTGGTGCCGGCCTCCGTTGTCGGCCACATAGTTGGCCGAGCCTCGCACAGCCACAGCCGGAATCCCCTGACTGGTCGTCCACAACCGTTGAGCCAGCTCCATAGCCGGCCCAGTCGATTGCGGGCCACTCAGCCCTCCCAACTCTGGGCCCCGGACCTGGCAGGCGCTGAGAAGCCCGGCCAAAACAAAGCCACTAACGAGACAACTTAAACATCTTCTCATGGATCTTTTCCGGATTTTCGTGAGACTGACGGATGGCCCGATCATAGGCCCGCCTGGCGTCGTTCCACCGCCCGGCCTTGGCCAGGGCGTCTCCCAGGTGCTCAAGAATGATCGGATCAAAATTGGAGAGCCTGGCCGCTCTCTCCAAAAGGGGCAAGGCCTTTTTGACATCGTCCATCATGAAGTAAATCCAGCCCAGGGTGTCAATGATGTGACCATTGTCCGGCCTCAGGTTGTTGGCCCGGATGGCCAAAATCAGGGCCTCATTGAGATTCTCGCGCCGCTCGGCCCAGGTGTAGGCCAAATAGTTGAGGGCGTCCACAAAGTTAGGGTCCAGGGTCACGGCCCGACGGACGGATTTGAGCCCCTCCGAGGCCCGACCCTGGTTATTGTCCAGCACACCCAACCGAAAATGGATCTCGGCCGAGTCTGGAAACCGTTTCAAACCCTCCAGGTAAGTCTCCCGGGCCTCAGTAAGGCGGGTAAGGCTCTCCAGCAAAATAGCGTTGGCCACCAGAAGCTGTGGCGCGCCCGGAGCCTCGCGACGGGCGGCTTTCAATAAGCTCAACGCCTCGCCCAGCTGGTTATCCTTGACCAAAATGGAGCTCAAAAAAATACGAGCGTCCACAAACTGCTCGCTGCGAGCCGGGATCCGCGCCAGCAGCTCCTTGGCCTCGGCCTGCTGACCCCGCTCCAGACAGACGGAGGCCAAGAGGTAACGAGCTTGGTCATTATCCGGGGAGGTCTTCAGAACCGACTTGAACTCGGCCTCCGCCTCGGGCAGCATAGACTCCTCAATAAAGACCAGCCCGATGAGGATGCCAGCCTGGGCCTGGTCCTGGGCCTGGCCGCTAATATCCCTTAATAAATTAATGGCCTCCTGACGGCGACCGGATTTAAGCAGGATGCGCGAGAGCCGGGCCTTGGGCATGTTGGCCTCGGGCCTGGTCTTGATCAGCTGCCGATAACTCTTCTCCGCCAGGGCGGTCTGCCCGGTCTGCTCATAGAGGATGGCCAGCTCCGTCAGGGCCGAGACAAAGCCAGGATTCTTGGCCAGGGCTCTTTGGAAGTGGCCGATGGCCTCCCGGGTTTCACCTTTCTTCTGAGACAGGCGCCCTAGAAAGTAATCCGGCAGAAACGAGCCTGGGGCTCGGCTACCCAGACGCCGAAAGGCTCGATGGGCTTCCTCCAGACGCCCGCTTTCGGCGTACAGGGCCCCCAGGTAGGACAGGGCCTCCTCATTGTGGGGGTCAAGGCGCAGAGCCTCGACATATTGGTTCTCGGCCTCGGGCCACTGCCCGGTGGCCGCGGCCAGCCAGGCCGCGAAGAGGCGGGTCTCCGGGTCATTGGGATTCATCTCAATGGCCTTGGCCAAGTAAGCCTGGGCCTCATCGACCCGACCGGAGCGGCTTAAGAGCTTAGCCAGCTCAACGCGCAGATAATAGGAATCCTCGCCAGCCAGGCTGACCGCCTGGCGCAGGGATTTGACCGCCTCGTCATCCCGCCGCTCCATCTCCTCGTATTGGGCTTTCAAAAAATAGTAGTAGATCTGAGGACGCGGGCCATCGGCGACCATGGCCGGGCCCACGCAGCCGGGGCCAAAAAGAGCCAGGCCGGCCAGCCAGAACAGGGCCAAGCTGAGCCGGAAAAAAACGTATATGTTAGACCTCATAGAATATTCCAAAATCCTACTCGGGCGAATGACGATGGGTGAGGAAAAAAAAGGCTAAGCCCAGAGGCTTAAACTAAAAAGGTCAGAAAAAAACGCTTAGAAAAAAACAGGCTCACGAAAACCGGCTCAGGCCTGACCCGGTCAGACCTGGGTCGTCAAGTCTGGAATCTCCTTGAGCAAGTAGGCTCCCAAGGTTTTCTTGAGTCGCTCCTCCAACTGCCTGACCCGCTCGCGGCTAACCCCGAACTCCTCGCCGACCTCCTGGAGAGTCACCGGATCCTCAGTTAAGAGTCTCTTATCCAGAATCAGCAATTCCCGAGCGTTCAAGGTCTCCCGGAAACGGGCGATCTTGTCGCTCAAGAGCTCGCGCAGTTGAGCGTCAGCCAGAAAATTGTCCACCCCCTCCTCATTGCTTGGCAACAGGCTGATCTGGGACTGATCCGAGTCCTGACCAAGGGGGGCGTCCAGGGAAACCTCGCGGCCAGCGGTCAGGCGGATGTTCATTTCCTTGACCTCGCCCTCGGAGACCCCCAGTCTTTCGGCTAAAAGGCCATAACCTGGATCCAAACCCTCGCGCTGGATTTTCTCCTGTTCTTTTTTCAAATTGTAAAAAAGCTTGCGCTGGGCCTGGGTCGTGCCCACCTTGACGAGACGCCAGTTATCCATGATATATTTGAGGATATAGGCTTTAATCCAATAGGAGGCGTAGTAGCTAAACTTGACCCCCCGGGAAGGGTCAAATTTTTTTAACGCCTGCAACAGACCAACGTTACCTTCCTGTATGAGGTCCTGCAGATTATTGAGCCAGTGGCTCTGAAACTCCATGGCGATCTTGACCACCAGACGCAGGTTGCCGGTCACCAGCCTTTGACCAGCCTCGGGATCCCCAGTGCGCTTGTACTGTTTCAAGAGCTCGGCCTCTTCCTCTTTGGTCAAGAGCTTAAAGCGCTTGACCTCAGCCAGATAAGCCTTCAAAGAGTCCGAGGGGCGGGGCGAGGGCGGCGAGGGTGAGGGCCGGAGAGCCGGAGCTGGAGCCGGCGGTCGAGGCGCCGGCGGCAGGGAGCCTGGCCTTTCCACCACGGCCATTATTTTCTGGCTCACGTCATCCTGGCGACCACCAGACATAAGAACACCAACTCCCCAAAGACTGAAATTTGAACGGAACCCTGAGCTCAAAGGCCGCTCGACCGGGCTCTAAAAAAGGAAAAACCAGCTCCTCCCGGAACCGGCCCATCTGGCTAGGCCAACACGCCTCTCCCCAGGGGAGGCGGCCAGCCGTCAAGCCAGCCCACAGCTATATAAAATAAAATACCAAGCCCAAAAAAACCAGTTGACATAATAATCTGGAGCCACCCCCCCCAACCAAGCCCTGATAAGCCGCCAAGCCTGGCCCCAAAAACGGACGTGGGCCAGAGACCAGCCTCTGGGGGGACCAAAAGCTAGCCTCCAAATTATCAAAAAAGCTATATATTGGCGCTAGGCGAACGCTCCAACACGCTTTAATCCAATTGACTTTAGCATAAAATCTTGGCCTTGTTAAGAGAAAATCCGGCCTCACGGCCCGGCTGATTTTAGCTTTAGTTAAAAGTTCAACCAAAGAGTCTAAAATATATTAATTTACAATATAAATATAATAAATTTTTTAATTTTAAAACTTTAAACCTACATTCCGATGACAACGCCCTGAGGGAAAAAGGAAACCCGAAGGCATTTCTTTCCTTCATTTCTTGACCACGCCCGACTTAACAATAGACAGTTTGACATTACGAAAGCGCGACAGCCCCCGCCCACAGCCCCCTTAATACTTGACATTACCAAAACAGTTTTTGCGTTATAATTCCAGATTGGTTATTGGCGGACACCGTCTATATTAGAGAGCTTTCCGCGACAAGGTCAGGCCGTTAACCACCACCCTTCTCGTCAATTGATTTAAAGTTAGATGCTAATTTTTATATTTTTTATGTAATATTAACATGTTGTAGCAGAAGAATTAGAGCCTTTTCTTTTCGATTTGAAGCTAATTGATTCTTTTTCCGTAGTTCACGAAAACTATTATTTAGAGAATAAAATAACGTATAGAATAATGAAAGCTAAAGATTTAATTATAAAATTAAAGGAAGCTGGCTGGACATTTTCTTATTCTCGGAGTAGCCACCATTATTTCACTCATCCTGATCGACCCGGTCATAAAATAACCTGGCCAGTTTACTCTGGAAAAGACCTCAAGCCAGCCACTCTAGCTGAGATTAGAAAAACGACTGGGCTTAAATTTTAACTGTTTTCTCTCCTTAATATTACTGTGAGGAAAAATTTAATGAAAAAAACTTATTGGACTAGGTTTTTCGCTTGTGAAGGCATTCCAGGTTATACCGCGCAAGCGCCTGATCTGGATTTCAACGTGACCGAAGGGGACAGCTGGGATGAAGCTATTTTTATGGCGAAAGATATGATCACCGGTTGGCTGGAAATATGCCTCCGAGACGGAGTCCCTTTGCCTGAGGCTCGCAGCTATGAGGATGTGCGCTCTCTGGAAGTTCCCGAGGGTATTGAGTCAGTCTCATTAGTGGAAATTTCTGTTGACCTGGGACTCCAAAGGCCAATGCTTCCTGAGGCCATCTGGGCAGATCTGGCTAAATTTTCCCAAAAAGAGGGCTTGCCGGTTGGAGAAATATTGGCGCGCGCCGCGCGAGAGTTTATCGCTCGGCATACTTGATAATTATCGTTAAACAATGTGTAAGTAGCTAAAGTCACCACTGAAAATTTTGCATGATTCAGACCACAGGGATGAGGCCACGCCTCATGAAAGTTTACCAGGAAACTCAAGATAACCCAGCGAAATTACCTCAAAAATAGCCTTGAAATACCTTGTTCCCTGGGAATCCTTTATCTTAATTTCATTATAAAATTTGTTATTTTATTTATTTCAGTGAATTTACTTGACTATTTATTTCAATATATTTACTAATAATTTATTTTAATAATATTAAAATATAATTTTCGGCAATTAGCATTTTGTTTTAGGGAGGGTGGCTGAACGAATTTTCCATACAGCCCACTCATTAGGAGCGCCTCACAAACCTGTGTCATTAATAGCCCTTCAATTTATAAGTCTTTAAAAGAAGCGGGCCATGCCTATTATGCTGACCAACCTATTCCTTCCTTGTTGACCCTGAAAGATAAAGGAGGAAGGTAGCTATTTTTAGAGCTTCTGTCAGAAGTATCTCATCTAAAAACCATAAATCAGCGAATTTAGATAAACTGACTCTTCAGCGGTGACGTGGAGTTCTGTCTTTAGCTCTAATCTGGGGCAGGTCAATTCCGAGGGTATGACTGACTCGACTGGGTCAGCGTATGAGGGAAGTCAACCTTCACCGGTTAAAAGCTCTAAAAAATCTCTCTGGAGGAAGACAGCCGCTTGGAAAATCAGGCCAAACCTACCTGTTTAATATAGTTACGGCATCAAGGCGCCCCGGACCACCTGACCAGACCTCCGATTGACCTCAGCCAAATCTCAAGGCTCCGAGCCGCCAAGCCTAAAGCTCTCCTCTAACTTAAGCTGAATCTCTCGCGCCGCTGAAAAAAAATGAATTTATTTTTAAAAACGTTAAAGTCCTTTGCCAAATAACCGATAAGATATTTGAGGAAAGTTTGAGCCCCCTCGAACTGATCTCAGACTCTGGAGAAAGGAAGGCGCGACATGGGAATCATCCTTAATCACAATATGCCAGCCGTTTTCGCCGCCAACATGTTGGACCGCAATTACAGCCGTCTGGCCATCAATACCCAGCGCCTCTCCACTGGCCTGAAAATCAACTCCGCGGCTGATGACCCGGCGGGTTTCGGCATCCGGGAAATGATGCGCTCCGAGCTGCTGACCAACCAGCAGGGCATGCGCAACGTGGCTGACGCCATCAGCATGCTTCAGACCGCTGAGGGCTCCATGGCCATCATTGACGAGAAGCTTATCCGCATGAAAGAGCTGGCGGAACAGGCGGCCACTGGCACTTACACCACCCTCCAGCGTGAGATCATCAATTCTGAGTATCAGGCCATGGCCGCCGAGATTGACCGGATCGCCAACGCCACCGAGTTTAACGGGGTCAAACTCCTGGACGGCTCAGCCAACTATAACCACCACGGCAAGGGTTTCAAGGTTCACTTTGGCCTGGAAGACAGCGAGCCAGAGGATTATTACTTTATCAAGGTCTGCGACCTGCGAGCCACCGTGGCCACGGGCCTGCGCGTCGGCGGGGACGCCAAGAACGACATCTGGAGCACCACCCCAATGACCGCCGGCCAGGGGCCGGAGGGTTGCTGCGGCGGCGGGATCTCAAGCCTGTCGGAGGCCGTCTCCGGCTGGACCCAGGGACAGATCTTCAGCTACGGCTACAACTGGGACGACACCGAGGTAGTTGACACCAATCTCTCCCAAGGCCGCTACCTGGCCGGAGCCTATCAGCTGACCGGGCCGACCTCCCTCAACCAACTCGTGGACGCCGTCAATCGGGGCACCCAATCCAGAGTCCGGATTGACATCAAGGATACCGCCAACTCCGCTTACCTGGTCGGGGAAAGCGCCAGCCAGAACGCCACCCGGATCTGCCTGGGCAACGAGGTTTATTATCTGGGTAGCCACAAAATGGCCGTCTGCGCCTGCGTCGGTGACCCCTCAGCCTACAGTTTCCACAGCATCAGCGCCCACGACAACATGTCAGCCAGTTTAGCCCTTTCGGCCTACACCAACGTGGCCGTTTCCCTGGTCCGGGCCATCAACAGCGAAAGCCAGCAATTCTGGGCTAAGCTGGAGACCACTCAGTATCGGTCCGGTTACACCACTGTCTACGTTTTTAACCAGGAAGGTGGTGACCACGACGACATTACCGGCAGCGACCAGAGCCTGGGGCCGAACGTGAACGGCATCGCGGGTTATGAGTCAGCCATTCTCTGGTATAACGACGAGACCGGAACCGAGGGAACCAATGGAGCCTCATTCGGCAATGGCGGGGAACACTGGGGCTCCCTGCGAGCCCAGCCGACCGCCTATGGCACCTGGGCGGTCCGTCTGGACGGTCGGGACGTGGGCCAGGAAAGAGATCTGTGGATTTTAAACGCCGGGCAAAGCAGCGCCAAGCCTTCCCCCTATGACCTGGACTTTTACTGGACCGGCGGCTCGGCTTTTGGTTATTACCCAGGCGGCTCGGGCCAGGCCTGGATTCCGGGCCTGAACCGGGAGACCTTCACCGAAATCCAGAACGCCTCCAACGGCGACTGGGCCGGGGCCAACATCCGCACCCAGAGTGGGGCCCAAGAGGCTCTGGAGGCCCTGGACCAGGCGATCTGGAAAAAGGAGCGCTGCCGGGCCCACCTCGGAGCTTACGTCAATCGCCTGGAGAACACCCTGGCCAACATGGAAATCGAGTTTGAGACCCTCCAGGGAGCCGAAAGCCGCATCTCCGACGTGGACGTGGCCACGGAAATGACCGACTTTGTGCGCAATCAGGTCCTAGCCCAGGCGGCGGTCTCCATCCTCAGCCAGGCCAACGCCCTGCCGGAGATGGCCTTAAGTCTGTTGAATGGTTAAACCAAACTTCTCAAACCTTATTAACTTAACTTTCTGGCCGACTGGCCAAGACAAGGAGAGATATCATGAGCGCCTTAAAAGACTTTCAAAGCATCAACCATTTGGCCGGCCTTTTGGCCAGTGGCTTGGCGGCGGCCCCGCCAGAGGGTATCCCTCCCGACGTGGCTGAGGCCTTGGTGGCGGCCAAAAAGCAGGTTGAGGATCTGCCGCAGGTCATTGAGGATCTGAACCTGGCCTTCACCCGTTACCTGACTCTCTCCAAGACCATCAAGCGCATGCAATACCTGGCCAAAGACTCGGCCAGCCTGGGCGAGGGAATCGAGGAGGATGAGTTCCGCCAAGAGATGGAGATGGAGTTCACCTCGTTGGCCAGGGTGGTGGCCGCCGAGGCCGGGCTGAGGTATTTCCAGGGCAGCGGGCTTTCCGTTCTCTCCGCCAAGTCCGCCCTGACCGCGGCCCAAGTTCTGGCCTATCTGGACCCGGTCATGGACAATCTCAACCATGAGATCCGTGGTCAGAAAAGCCTGATCCTGGAAGCCATCAGCGAAACCATCAACTTCATGGGCATTGTGGCCCAGTCCTATCCCGAGGCCAAGGGAGTTGAGGCCCTCCGGCAGACCCTGGGCCAGGTCAAGCTCCCTGAGAACCTTGACGATCCAGTCGTCCTGACCCCGACCATCCATTGACCAAGGTGGGAGTATGATTAATCCCCACGCCTGGCTGGCCAAAAAACCACCCGGGGCCAGGGGCTCTTCCCCCCGCGCCCGGCCCTCTTCCTTCCAGGCCCAAAGCGACCAGGGCCCCTAGCCTCCCGCGAGAGGCTAAGGGCCCTGAGTTTTTTTAGGTCAGGCCCGACCATAACGTGTCAGGCTCAATTAAAATTAATTCCGATCCGCTATATTCAGTAGCTGATTAATGGTGGCTAGGCTGGCCATCCAGATGGTGAAGAAGTCTTTATTCCCGCCGTTTCTGTCAGGATTGCTATAGTAGTTGTAGATGTCCCCATCGCCACTGGAGCTGTCATTGGTATCAGAGACCGGGGTATCCCTGGAGTCGCTGTCGTTATAATCTCCGCCATCGTCATAGTCGCCACTATTGCTAGAGGAGCCTCTATCGCTTGATGAGCTTCTGGGGGAACTAGCGCGGGCGTTGGCCCGGGAGCTGACCGGAGCTCTACCCCGAGAGCCGCCACCCCCATAACTGGAGCCGCCATTGTCGTACCCACCATCATCGCCGCCATCATAACCACCGTCGTCATCATAGCCGCCGTCGTCATCATAGCCGCCACCGCCATCATAGCCGCCGCCGCTACCTAAAACACTGCTGAGAAAAGAGCTCATGTCATAGCCGCCGCTGGAGCCACCTCCATCATCATAACTGCCACTATCATCATAACTGCCGCTATCATCATAACCGCTGTCATCAGAGCCACCGCTATCATAGGAGCCATCATCGGAGCCGCCGCTGTCATAACTGGAGCTGTCATCGGAGCCGCCACTATCCCCACCAGAGTTAAAGATCGGGGCCTGACGAAGCGGGGCCTGACGAAGCGGGGCGGCGGCGTAGGAACCTCCACCAGAATCGCTATAATCGGAGTTACCACCATCGTCGGCGTAACCGGGGTCGCCACCATCGTCGGCGTAACCGGGGTCGCCACCCGCGTCAACGGGACCGGAGTCAACTGGACCGGAGTCAACGGGATTGGAGTCAACGGGACCGGAGTCTCCACCCGCGAAGTTGGGGTCTGACTGACCAGCCTGGCCACCATCCCGCATCTGTTCCCGCCGCATGGCCCGGCGCTCCCGGATCATTTCCCGGCGCTCCTCCCGGCTGAGTTTGCCATCGCCATCTTGGTCGAACTGTTGAATCATTTCTTCCCTGTTCGGGCCGCCCTTACCACCGAAACCAGGTCCCCGCCGGCCACCCCGGCCCTCGCCATCGCGGCCCATTCCAGGTCCCCGGCGGCCATCCCGGCCCTCGCCATCGCGGCCCATTCCAGGTCCCCGCCGGCCATCCCGGCCCTCGCCATCGCGACCCATTCTTGGTCCCCGCCGGCCATCCCGGCCCTCGCCATCGCGGCCCATTCCTGGTCCCCGCCGACCATCCCGGCCACCCCGGCCTTCGCCATCGCGACCAACTCCAGCCCGCCGACCATCCCGGCCAGGCCGACCTTCGCCATCACGACTAAAGCCAGCCCGCCGACCATCCCGGCCAGGCCGACCTTCGCTATCACGACTAAAGCCAACCCGCCGGCCATCCCGACCTGACCGGGAGTCGCCATCGCGGCCAACTCCAGCCCGCCGGCCATCCCGACCTGACCGAGGAGCGCCATCGCGGCCAACTCCAGCTCGCCGACCATCCCGACCTGACCGAGAGTCGCCATCGCGGCCAACTCCAGCCCGCCGGCCATCCCGACCTGACCGAGGAGCGCCATCGCGGCCAACTCCAGCCCGCCGGCCATCCCGACCAGACCGAGGAGCGCCATCGCGGCCAACTCCAGCTCGCCGACCAGACCTTTCGCTACCAGGGCGACTTACGTCTGGCCGCCGTCCAGACCTTTCGCTACCAGGCCGACCCACATCTGCCCGCCGACCTGACCTTTCTCTACCAGGGCGACTTACGTCTGGCCGCCGACCTGACTTTTCTCTGCCAGTCCGACTCACGTTAGGACGACCAGACCGCCCCGCGCCCGGCTTTTGAAAACTGGCCGACTTAGGGCCACGATTACTGCCCGGGCGCTGAACTTGAGGCCTAGCGCTGGGACGTTGAGCCTGAGGCCGCTGAGGCCGATGAAGAGCGGGTCGGGGCCGAGCCTGAGGCCTAACCTGGGGCCGAGCCTGAGGACGAGCTTGGGGCCTTACTTGAGGCCTTACTTGAGGCCGGGCTTGAGGCCGAGCGTGAGGCCGAGACTGAGGCCGGGCTTGAGGCCGAGCCTGAGGCCGGGCGTGAGGCCGAGCCTGAGGCCGGGCTTGAGGCCGAGCCTGAGGCCGAGCGTGATGCTTTTGAGGTTTAGGCTTGGAAGCGTGAGGCTTGGACGCGTGAGGCTTGGAAGCGTGAGGCTTTGGAGCGTGAGGCTTCTTATCCGGTCGATTACCCTGAGGGCCTCGGGGTCTTTGAGCGACCTGAGCCACCACCGGCAGAGAGCCTGAGGGAAGCCGTTGGTAGTCCCGGCTACCCGCGACCGCCTGATCGACAAAAATCAAGGCCCCCAAGGCCACGAAGAACAACCATAAAATTGAAGACTTACCTTTTAACGACATAGAACACCTCAAAATGTCCAAAGGACCTTTCCCTCAGACTCGCCTCCACATAAATGTGACAAATTGAAATCTATTAAATATCAAATAAAATTAAGTTTTTTAAAAATACTTAAAAAAATATATCAATGTAAACAATATTTGCTTGATAAAATTTAATTAATTTAAAATAATTTGAATTTAACCATTATTTACTTAACAAAATTGTGAATGTTAAATATCAAAAAAATAATTTATCCTTAAAAATTCTAAATAACTATTCATTTATAATAGCAACAAAGAAAATCTAAAAAAAATAAAATTTTTCTATATACAAATATTAATATTAATGCTAATTAACAAAACCACTTTAATATCTTAATTAACAAAAAAATTTTATTCTGTCAAGAAAAACTTCAGTCTTTTGTCACCTTGATTGCCCTCGCGAGCTCGAAGGCCAGCCAGTCGGCCCGTGCCCCGAGGTGGCGATAAACCAAAAATAGGGCCGCCATCCTTGAGTTAAATCTCACCCTCTCCCGCATATTGGGTCATTCTTGGTTGTGAGCAAAAGAAAGGCCAAGTCAGAATGAGGGGAGCGACTCTGATTAGGTCCTTTATTTATCAAGATAATTGGGGGTTTTTCCAGAATTCAACGGATTTTGGAGAACTTGACCGAGATAATTATTGGTTATTTTTAACCCACCCTAGGCCAGAGCTTATTATTTTTTACCCAGCGACCAAGAACCTCCCAGCCAGCGGCAGAGTTCCAAAAGAACAGAAAGGGCTGAATCTCCCCGTAACCAGCTAAAATTATTTATAATTAACCCGAAACTACGAACCCAGTTGAGTGAGGAGCCTAGTTGACGATAATTTAATTGTGATGACTGGGAGTTAAGTATAAAGGATTGGTTTCGCGGGCCAAGAGCGGCCAGACTGAGCTCAGGTCCGACTGGCGTCCTGACTTTCCGCCAGCCGTTGAGGGGGGCGCCAAGCCTGAAAAATTTCGGGCGAGCGGCCATAGAGGGGAATGAGCGGGTGGCTGGCCAGCTGACCTCGCTCCCGCAGAGCCCAGGCCATCTGGGCCAGAACTAGGGCGGAGGGGCCTTGAGCCGACCCCAACCGGGCCCAGTCAGGTTTCTCCGGCAGAAGACTCTGGCCCGGACCTATCAGGGTCACCGGCTCCCCCGAGGATTTGAGCTCGGCCAGGGTCTTTAGCAGCTTGTCCGGGCCCTGGGCCAGAATCCCGGTCAGCGGCGTCAGTCCCCGCGGCCCGGCCTGATAAAGGGCCCAGAAAATCTCCCGGTGACGGGCGTCAATCAAGGGGGCCACCAGCCGGGCCCCCTGCGGAGCTTGGGCGGCCAGGAGCTCCAGCGAGGAAATCCCCACCGAAGGGCGGCCAGTGGCCAGAGACAAACCTTTGGCCAGAGCCAGTCCCACGCGCAAACCAGTAAAAGAGCCGGGCCCCAACCCCACGGCCAGAAGAGCCACTTCCCCCGGGGTCACGCCAACCGCCCGCAGCAGAGCCTGGACCTGAGGAGCCAAGACGGAGCCATGGCTGGCCTGGCCGTCGCCGAGATAATGGCCCAGAACCTCCATCTGGCCATTGGGGCCAAAGCGGACCAGGGCCAGTTCCAAAACCGGCGTGGCCGTGTCCCAGGCCAAGACCAGCACGCGCGCGAGCCTCGACTTCCCCGCCGGTTACTCGACTTTTTCCACCTGGGAGATCGCCGGCCCGGACAGGCGAGTGACCCAGCGGTGGATGTCGTTGTAAAAAACCAAAATCATCAGAGCCACAATGGCCGTGACACCCACCCATTGGCAGACTTCCCGGAACTTCAGGCTCAAAGGGCGACGCCGGATACCCTCAATGAGGAAGAAAAACAGCTGCCCGCCGTCTAGAATCGGCAGCGGCACCAGATTAATGATCGCCAGGTTAATACTGATAAGGGCCATGACCCAGATATAATCCACTAAACCCTCGCGGGCTTTTTTCCCGGCCACCTCAGCGATCAAGATGGGCCCACCCAGAACTTTGACTGAGAGTTTGGCCTGAAAAAGCCTAACAAAGGTCATGACGGTCAATCTTGAGACGTCCCAGGTTTCCGCCAGGCCCGCCCGGAGGGAACCAAAGAAGCCCAGAGGCTCCCGGATAATCTCCAACCGCGGCTTAATGCCCACTACTGGGGTGAAACCGGCGCTGCCGTCCACCTCATACTTCGGGTCCAGAACTGGAGTGACCTGAAAGGAGAGCTCTTGGCCGGCCCGCTCCACTTTGAGCTCCAGAGGCTGGGGCTCTTGGTGGATGGTCTGGCCATCAACTTTTTCCACCTTATCCGTCTCACTGATGATCCGCACCACGTCGGTCCAGTCTGGGGTGGGGAGCCCATTGATGGATAAGATCAGATCCCCGGCCAAAAGACCGGCTTGGCTGGCTGGCTTATCGGGCAAGACCTCAGCCAGGAAGGGCCGGACCAGGGGCTCAAAGCCCAGACTCCAACTTTGGGTGGTGTCACCCAGAGGGTTGGTCCACCGCCGCCGGACCGGAGTCAGAGGGAAAGTTAAAGACTCCTCGCCCCTTTTCACCGTCAGCCGGACGGGCTGACCCTGACCCTGGCCGACCAGGCGCTGAATGTCGGAGAAGTAGCGAACTTTTTCCTCATCCACGGCCGTGACCACATCCCCGAGGGCCAGGCCGGCCTGATAAGCCGGGCCTTCCTCACTAATCAGGCCGACCACCGGGGGCAGGTGTTGGGCCCCGGCTATCCCAATGACAAGCCAGAGGGCGAAAATGGCGAAAATTATATTGAAAAGGGGCCCGGCCACCACCACAATGGCCTTGACCCACAGAGGCTTGTGAGAAAAAGAGTATTGGCGCTGCTCGACCGGGATTTCCTCTCCTGGGGTTTCCCCGAAAAGAGCCACATACCCACCCAAGGGCAGCCAAGCCAGCTGATATTCTGTCTCGCCGATTTTTTTGGACCAGGCCTTGGGGGGAAAACCCAGGGAAAACTTCTCGACCCTGACCCCTAAAAGCTTGGCGGCTAAAAAATGGCCCAGCTCGTGGACAAAAATCAAGACCAGCAGCAAGACGACAAAGGATAATAAAGTTGTTACCATAAACCATACCTGGATATAAAAAACGGCCCGCCTATTGAGCCAACAGGCGGTCAAAACCCTAATTTTACCACAAAAACGCGGCTCTTTGGTAAAAATTCCAGCCCCACGGCCATTTTAAATCTGGCCAGAGGCGATTTATCTGGTGGATGGCCGGTCAGTTAAGTTGACCAAAATCTCCTTTTTACTGTATAAAAAACTAAAATCATTAATATTTTTTTGTGTCGCGGTAGGGAACGTCCTTTCGAACGTCCCCCCGCACAGATCCCTGCGGGCGCACTTTAGCGCACAGGGCTCCTCAGTTGGATCCAATGTTAATCATTGGGTTCTGACGTTATAACGTTGAGTAGGATAAGGGTGTCTAGCAATGGGTTTAGGCAACCATCGTTCAATTATCAATCTGAATTTATCCCAAGTCATACGCGAACGTTGACTTCTTCTCCTAATGGTCTTCATCCAGATCTGACCAAGACGATATCTAAATCGTCCCAAGGTGGT
>JAISMU010000015.1 GCA_031276635.1 Deltaproteobacteria bacterium
GTAAATTTCCCGAGCGGTTCAAGATTCACCAGGTTGGGACAGCTTTCACGAATTTTCTTTCCAGAGCCAATATTCCTAATTGCCGCTCAGTCCGCCACGACTAATTTTCCCTCACCCGCTCGGGAGCTAAAATTCGCTCAAAATGGCTGACCAATGGGCTGGGAAAAATCTATTTTCGCCATATAATATTGTCCAGAGTGGGCCGGCCCGCCTTTCCGGCCAGAGCCTCAGGTCGCCCCGTTGGGTTAGGCAATCTTTTGATTTTTTTATTCTTTAGCGATGTTACTCCACTTTTGTAGCCAAAACATTAGCGTCCAGCCACAATTCCGAGTCAAGAGAGGTTATTTAAATAATGTATTTTATTGTAATGAAATATTGTACATAAATTTATCAAAATATAAAGGGACTAAATATATTTTTTTAATTTTAAAATATCAATGTAGTAATTATATTATTTATATTTATTAATACATAATGAACATACATTAACTTTATAACTAAAAAAATTAATATTTTAACAATAGATATTGCCCAAATATTAATATAACCTTTATTCTGACCAGGGCCCTTCTGGCGGCCGGGCCAAATTTAAAATTGCTGCTAACCCCCACCACATATTGCCCCAAAACCTCTATTATGATAGCCTGATGGCTAAACACGGACTATCATGACTGTTTTTTTTCTCTCAGCCTGTTGGAGACCGCCCCAGGCCATATTTTTTTCACGAGGTTTTATTGTGTCCGAACCCGCGACCGAGCTTACGGAGGATCAGAAGGAATCCATAATTGAGGCCACCTACGATAACCTGGGCCTCTTTGTCCGGGACACCGAGGTGCCCAAGGACATTTCGGCCAAGTATCAACCCGGTCTGATCTTCCGGGAAAAGGGCCTGACTTCCGCCACTTACCGGGTCGGCGGCCAGGCGGCCAACCACCGATTCGTCATCTATTCCAACCACATGCGTAAAAAGGTCCCTGACCCGCAAAATTACGGCCTGTGCTGGGCCGACAAGGGCTCGGTCTTTAAAGTTCTGGGCCGCCACGACTTCGATGGCGGTAGCTGGATTATCTTGCTGCACCTTTTCGGGGAAGAATATTGGCGAGTTTTTCAGGGCTTTGACTCGCCAGTTGACGAAGATATGGTCAAAAGCTGCGTTGATTGGCTGAATGTCATGACCAAAAACCCGGTTTTCCCAGAATTGATCGCGACTGAGTGGGTTGAGTCTTGTAAATACCCCTTGGGCGTTGACGACAACGGGGTCTTTTTCCCCCTATGAGGGCCATTTTCCCTCTTTTCCAGCCCTTGTAGCCAAAAAATCCGCTCCTCAAGCCCCGCCCCAGCTCAGCCTGGGGCTTTTTTTGGGTAACCGCCAGGTCTTTTGGGCGAGAATTCTCCCATCTACCTAAATTTTTTTCTTTGGTTAAAAAAACTAATTGTCTCAAATTACATACAAAATACCGCTTTTATTTTATTAAATATAACTAATTAAACCTATCTGACCAGCCACCGGGATTCTCACGCCGTCTCGAAAATCAGCCCAACTCTCGTTTTTGTTTGATTACTTGACACAGGCCAGGGAGTCGGTTAGGATAATTAATAATGAAACTGAGTATCAATAACTTTTGGTTCCGACTTTTGAGCTGACTGCCAATGGAACTTATTTTATATATTTTTTTGCTATTTAATATTAAAATTGTTAATTTAACTAATATTGATAGATAATAAAATAAAGAGGCGCGCTATGACTACTCCAGCTCTCCACTCTCTTCCTGACACCAGCCCGAATCGGGACAAGCGCCGCCCAACGCCCCTGCCCCAGCTTCTCCCCCAGGCCAGCTCTCCCTTGCCCAGAATCCTAGAAAACCTGCGCCAGGATAGCGCCTTAAGCGCTCCTTGGCCGGTGGGAAAAATCGGGGAGCGGACCTTGGCCGCCCCTCTGGCCAACATCTCGGCCCGGCCCCAAGCGGAACTGTCTTTGGTTGGTCGTGGGCGAAAGTTTAACCCCGTTTTGGAGTTTTTAAGAGAAACCCCTCAACCCGGGCCCTTTGACCTGGCTCTGGACGCCTGGCTCAGCCAACGCCAGGCTCTCGCTCGCTTAACCTCAGAAAATAGGGTCATTTTTCGGGAGACTCTGGCCCAAGTCCTTAAAGAGTCCCCCGCCCCGGCTAACCATATTTATTACGCGGAGGAACTGTTAAAAAGCGCCCACCAAAATTTGAAAGCCCTGGGCGAGGATCTGTTGGGCCTGTTGGCCCACGAGCCAGACCCTCAACTGGCCGGTCTCCCTGGAACCATTCAGGACAAAGCGACTCTGGTCCGGCTGCTGGGTGGGGCTGACCCGAAAGTTTTTCGTCTGGCCACCCGAACCCTCCCAGAAATCCGGGCCGCTTATCCAGCGGGGCCTTTAACCCGGGCCCTGGTCTGGCCCTTGGTTTTTGAGGCCGCTCCCCCAACCGAGGGCCAGGAGCTCAAGGCTTATCAAGAAACGGCCCAGGCCGCCTACGCGGCTCTCACCACCCGGCTCATCGCCAGGCGAGGCCTGGACCCGGCTAAACCAGCCGATGCCCACAAAATAAAGGTTTTTGAAGAGTTACTAACGCGCCTACCCTTGGAGAAAGCCGAGAGCCTGGCTCTGGAACCACCCAGGGTTCTGACCCATCATGAAGTCAGCTACCTGAGCCTTTTGACCGTGGCGCCTGATCTTCCTGGCCAGGGCTGGCCGGGCAAGATCACAATCCGGCTGGCGGCCACTGAGGGCTTGGAGCCCGAAAGCTTGGCGACCCAAAACCAGGCTCCCCCTGACTCGCGAATCTCCGCCGACCAGCCGGGGGAGGCGGCGAGACGGCCAGCGCCCCACGCGGAGACCACCGCGCTGGACGGGGAGTCGGTCTGGAATAGCAGCCGCCAAAAACGAGTCCAGGAGCTAACCCGCCTCCAAGCCACCCCGGCTCAGATAACCGCCACCTTGGGGCTCCTGACTGACCGGACCGCCCAACCCCTGTTCCTCCTGGCCCAGGTTCTGGGTCTGGGGCAACTTAGCGGAACCCCGCTGGAAATCCACTTGAGCCGGCGACCCAAGGGGGTCATTGGGGTTAAGTTTTTCACCCCAGAGACGGAGCGGGAGCGGGTCCGACTGCGTCTGAGCCTGGAGGTCGGGCCAGAGGGGTCGGTTACGGAGAAATATTTCAGTCTCACCGGCCCGGGCCAGGTGGCGGAAGCCGAAAAAATTGAGCTCATCCATCTGACTCTGGACCCCTTCCTTCCCCCCTCCAGGGTGATTCCCGCCCCAGTCTCCGCTGAGCTGGTCGCCCTGGCTCAGGAGGTCGATCTGACTCAAGAGGAAATTTCCAACCTGGACCCGGAAAACTTGCGGCCTCAGGCCAACCAGGCGGTGGCCAGAGGTTTGGAGCGAGCCCGAAAAAAAGGCCTTAAACCTCCCCTCGCCGAATTACGGGCCCTGGCGCAGGAAACTCTCCTGAAAGAGCTCTGGTCTCTGAAAAACACCCTGGCCGAGATTGAGGCGGTAACCCAGGCGGCCAGGCCCCAAAACCCCCAGGCCCCCCGGCTCCAGCTGGCTTTAAAACAAGTCGCCCTGACCCACCAGATCACCCAAGCCTCTTTCTTGGGAGTCGCCGCCCGGCGCGCCCAACAAGTTGGCTTTGGCCTTTATGATTTGCTCGCCGGTATCTCCCCCAGCCAGAGCGACCTTCTGACAGCCGCCCAACGGCTGGCCCAAGGTTTTGAGGGCCTGGAGGCTGAGACTCAAACCAGCTCCCTGGGGGAGCCAGCGGCTCTGGCCACCTTCTGTGACCTGACCTTAAGGCTAATCTCCCTCTCGACGCCCGAAGGCAGACTTGATCCCCAGGCCCTCCAGAACATCGCCGCCAACTTAAGTGGCCAAAAAGCCCGCCAGGTGGTCGGGGCTCTCAACTACGCCGCCCGCTGGTCCCGAGTTTTCAAGCCTTACCGACGGCAGGCCACCCTGATGGCCCAAGCCCTCCACGCCACCCGGGTGGCCGCCGAGATTTTAACCTCTGGCTCAGCCTGCCGCGACAACCACCTGGCCAAGGCCAGCGCGAGTTGGGAGACGACGGGCCTGGACGGGGCAGCCTCCGACCAACTCCGGGAAATTCTGGGCCAGCCCGTCCTCAGCCAGACCCGCTCCCGCCTGGCCCGCTTGGAGCCGCCTCTGAGATTAGAAGACCAAATTCGCCTGGAAAAGCTCATAAACCAGATCACCCAAAGCGCCCGCGGCCCAGAGCGGGCGGCCCTGAGCCAACTGCTAATCTATAGCTCTTGGGAGCTACTGGCGGCTCTTCGCGGCGAAGGGGAAGAGCCGGGCCTGGCGAAGATCTGGGCGGCTTTGACGGGCGTTCCGTTTCCTAAAAACCTCCCTGGGGAGCCCACCAGGCTCGGAGAGCGGCTCAACGCGGCCATCCGCTCGGAATATGCCCGACTGGCTCGAGAAATCACCACCGATGTCCTGGAGATAAGCCTCAACTTCGCCCTGGCCACGGGCTCCGGCGTGTCAATCAAAAAAATCCTGGAACTCCTCAAACCGGGTGGCCGCCTCACTCTGGACGACTATCACGGGCCGCGTGAGTTAGGCCCCCTTCGAGGATATGAGCCGAAAAACGCCTACTCGCTAGCCCCGGCGGGTATTTTCCTGGCCGCCCCAGGGTCAGAGTTTTCCTTCCTGAGGCCGGGCCACAATCCTGTCAGCCTGAAATTTCCCGAATGCCTTGAAAAGTTAGAGATTATTGAGCTGGAGACAGTCGAGCTGGAAAGAGCGGAGCCAGGAAACTCGCCCCGCCAACCAAAACCCCAACCCAGGCCTGAGGGACCAACCTTAAAAACCCTCCTGGAGCTGGTGGGCTCTCTCACCCAAAGCGAGCCCCAGAAAGCCCGGGTCGCCCAGGCCCTTCTGGAAACTGGCCCTCTTTTGGCTAGAAAAATGGCTCCGCTGACTGGCGAGGGTGTCCACCACGAGCTGGCGAAAACCCGGGCCCAGGTCCAAGCCAGCTTAAGTGGGCAAGTCACGGTGGAGCTGACCAACTTGGCTAACCCCACTATAAATTTCCAGGCTCGGATCCGGGTGGACGTGGACGGCTCGGCCCAGATCACGGATCTCCTCCTGGAAAGAAACTAACCTGAACCCAAGCCGGGTTTTAAAGAAAACCCGGCTTCAAGGAAGAATCTTACCAATCTGTGGACAGGAGGCAAAGGATCCTTGACCCCCTCTGACCAAAATTGATTCAACTGAAAAAGCCCCCCTAAAAGGAGATCCAATCGGAAAACATTTACCCCAAAATGTTCCTACGGCGACTAACCGATCAATTTGAAGCAACAAATTGATATTATTCATAAAATTATAAAATTATTAAAATTAGGTATTAATAATAAAGCCAAATAAATTATTATTACCTTATAACATAATTTATTTAAATATTATATGCAATTTTTACACATTTATAAAAACAATTATCATTATATTCAACCCTAAAATCTTCACTTTAAACTTTTCCGCTGACCGCCTTATGTTCTCTGATCCTTTCCGGTTGTTTTACTCCCTGGGTCAACCTGTAAACACAATGGCTGGACAACGGTAGCCTCAGCCTGGCGGTCCAAAAAGATAATAGTAAATGGGACCATTTTGTCGATCTTGGCCCGCTTCTGTTCCCTCAGTTTTCTGGCCGTCTCGGAGCGCGCGAGGTTAAGGGTTTTTTATGTTTGTCCACAACGAACGCTTGCGAGTGAAGCGCCGAAAAAGCCTCTAACGGCCAGGTTATTCGTTAAATAAACGTATCCAATTCTTCCGGAATGTTGAGGGTCGGCCCGGGCCCCAATCCGTTTCACGCCTGTTCCGGCTTGTCCACAAATGAGTCCTCAAGAGGTCAGAGCTGGAGAAGCGCTCTGACGTTGGTCTTTAGCCATTTTATTCAACGTAGTCTCTGAACCGGAAGATCCAGAGCCTGACCCTGGTAACCATGAGGGCTATTTCCAACCCCACCCCTTTATCGTGGGTGAACGGTTACAAATACGCCTGGAGCCCAAGCCCCGCCGGCTGGCTCTCATTGGGCCGCCAGCCAGGGAGCCATAAAATCCTTGGCCGCCCCCCCTTCGGTTAGATGCTTAACCAAGGCGCTCCCAAAGATGACCGCGTCCGGCCCTCTGACCAGGCCCGCCAGCTGACTGGGCTCTTTAACCCCAAAGCCCAGAGCCAGGGGCAGATCAAAGGACGCCCGCGCCCGGGCCAGGGTGGCCTTGGCTTCCAGGGGGATCTCGTCACGGGCCCCGGTGGTGCCCAGAACCGAGACCACGTAGACATAACCCCGGGCCACCAGGGCGTATTTGGCCATACGCTCAGAGGAGGTGTTGGGGCCCACCAGGACAATCAGATCGACGCCGGCCTCGTCAAACGCCACTTGAAAAGGCCCAGACTCCTCCAGCGGCACGTCCGGGACAATGACCCCGGCGACCAGGGAGCCGAAGTCCTGGGCCAAAAGTCGCAAGCTGGCTAAAACCATCTGCGACAGGGTCACCCCTGTGGCCCGCTCCCAAGCGTATTGAATGAGTGGGTTAGCGTAACTCATGAGGACCACCGGGGCGCTCAGTCGGGTGGTGGCCAGGCCCGAGAGAATCCACTCCAGGCTCACCCCCGCCTCCAGGGCTTGCTGGCTGGCCGCGGCGATCACCGGCCCATCGGCCACGGGATCGGAAAATGGCACGCCTATTTCAATTATGTCCGCCCCATTGTCATCCAACTCTTTTAGACACGCCCAGAAACGCTCTGGGCTCGGGCAGCCGGCGGTTAGAAACGGCACCCGGGCCGGCCTCTTGTCAGCGTTGGCTTGTTTAATCGCCTCAGTCAATCGGGATCGCGCGCTCATGATATTTCTTTCCCGGCCTCAAGGCCAGTTGTGGTTTTCGCGGCCAGAGAGCCCAAGTTGGCCAGGACAATGTCCAGGTCCTTGTCACCCCGACCGGAGAGACAGACCATCACCTCGGAGCCCGGGGCGATCTCTTGGCGGTTATTAAACACCCAGGCCAGGGCGTGGCTGGGCTCCAGGGCCGGAATAATCCCCTCAGCGCGGCTCAAGGTCAGGAAGGCCTCCAGAGCCTCGCTGTCCTTGGCCAGGCCGTACTTGACCCGGCCAATGGCGTGGAGGTAAGCGTGCTCCGGGCCCACCGAGGGGTAGTCCAGACCGGCTGAGATGGAATGCGACGGGAGCACCTGACCCTCAGGGGTTTGCAAGAGCATGGAGCGCTGGCCGTGCAACACGCCCAGCCGACCCAGGTTGAGGGGGGCGGAGTTGTAACAACCCTCTTCCCCGGTGCCAGCCGCCTCCACCCCGACCAAGGCCACCTGGAGAGGAATGAAATGGGCGAAAGCCCCAATGGAGTTGGACCCGCCCCCCACCGCGGCCACCACCAAGTCTGGCGGGCGGCCCAGAAGGTCCCGATACTGGTCATGAGCCTCCTGACTGATAATGGCCTGAAAGCCCTTAACCAGGGTGGGAAACGGATGAGGCCCGGCGGCGGTCCCGAAACAGTAATGAGTCGTTCGCTGATTCGCCAACCAGTGCCTTAATGCCTCGTTGATGGCGTCCTTTAAGGTCTTGGAGCCATCCTTGACCGGCTCGACCCGGGCTCCCAGAAGACGCATGCGCTCCACGTTAATTTTCTGGCGCTCAACGTCGATCTCGCCCATGAAGATGGTGGCCTTGAGGCCCAGCCGCGCCGCGGCCGTGGCCGTGGCCACCCCGTGCTGGCCGGCTCCGGTCTCAGCCACCAGCTCGATTTTGCCCATTTTTTTGGCCAGCAGGGCCTGGCCCAGGGTGTTATTGATCTTGTGGGCCCCGGTGTGGGCCAGGTCCTCGCGTTTGAGGCGCAGGTTGAAACCCAGCTCCGCCGAGAGCCGGGGACACAACGTTAGCGGCGTGGGTCGACCGGCGTAATTGGCCAAAAGGTCAGCCAACTCCCCTTGAAACGCGGGCTCGGTCAGGTAGGCGGCCATGGCCTCCTCCAATTCAAGCAGGGGCGGCACCAGAACCTCTGGCACGTACTGCCCGCCAAACTCGCCAAAATAGCCTTTCATAACCTTGTCTCCCTTCTGTTGAAACCCGCCCGGGCGACCAGCAGCTCCCGGACCGCCGCGAGATCCTTCACCCCTGGGCTCTTCTCCAGCCCAGAGTTAAAATCCAGACCTACCATCAAGGGATCCGGCCCGGGCCAGACCGTCCCCAGATCGCTGGGCTTTAGACCCCCCGCCAAAAAAAACGGTCGCGGCGAGGGACAATTAAGGCCCGTGAGTTTCCGGCCATGCCCCCCGCCCCCCTGACCCGCGTCAAATAAATAAGCCGAGGCCAGAGAGGACCAGCTCGTCAGGGCCTGAGCCAGCTCTCCCGGCTCGTCATGGATCTCCGGCCAGAAGACCCGGATGACCCGCTCCGGACCGAGGGCCACCGCCACTTCCGGGCCCTGCCCGCCGTGCAGTTGGGCCAGATCCAACCTGGCCTCCGCCATAATGGCCAGAATCTCCGCCGCCCCCTGGCGGACAAAAACTCCGACCCGAAGGCTCCCCGGGGTTAAAAACTCCCGAACCGCGGCGGAGGCGACCTGACGGGGGCTGGGAGGATGGAAAACAAAACCCACCAGGTCCGCCCCGGCCTGGGCGCAGGCTAAGGCGTCCTGGGCCCGGGTGAGGCCACAGATCTTGATTAAAGGCGCGCCTCGGGCGTGGCTCAAAAGACTTCGAAAATCCATTATAAACCAAAAAGGCTATTTAAAAAATAAATAGGCGGTTTTAAGAAAAAAAACTCGCTCACTAAAGAGTAAGCGTTCACAAGGCACATTAAAATGAGATCAGTGGCTTTAAGCCTAAAGCCCCAATGTTTGCCATAACATCATAAATTGATGAGTCAGATATTATAATTATATTAATTAGCACTAATATATTTATAATAGCTTATTAGTAGCCATTATTTCTTTGGAGTAACCAGACACACTTTTAACTTACATAAATTTTTCAATTATTAAAAGTTATTCCTGGATAATTAATTTTGAGATCAGAGTGGCCACTTTTTCTAGCCTCTACTTAACTCCTATGATAACCTAGATCCTTCAATTTAATAAAATCTATTAATTGAGTTAATATTATTTTTTTAATTTAATACATTATAAATTAATTAAATATTATCTTTAATTATGTTTTTTTAGCATTAATCAATAGTATACTACAAAAAATCTAAAACTAAAAATCAATATTTAGGCATTAATATAGAAATAAACATCACCAAGCGGACTAAGCATAAACTACAATCATTTTTATGATTTATATTAATTATATATATTTGTGCGCTTATGTATTTTATTAACTAAAATTTCTTACTTAAAACTACAAAAAAATTGTCAGCTTACAAATAACTTATAATTTTAAATAATAGATATAAATTAAATTAAAATAAACTTATTAAAATAAAATATACACTGCTAAACAATAAATTTTAGGTGCAATTAATTAATTTATTTAACATCAATAGCAGGTAATAAAATTAAAACCATATATTATCCCTTCTTAAAACATGTCCCTCGCCTCGGCAATGAGACGCAATAAGCATCCAAAGCGCATTTATTAAAATTTTATTATATATAATATTTAAATATAATTTATATTACTACTTATTATAAAAACTTAATATATTAAAAATAAAAAAATGAGGCATTTTCAAAAACCCCCCCTTTTTTTTATCATGGGTGAACAGTTACTAAGCCCTTGATCAACTCGGCCAAGGCCGCCCCCGGGTCCCCAGAGGCCATGAGAGCCGAGCCGATGAGAGCCGCCCCGAAACCCGCGGCCCGAACCCGGGCCAGGTCGGCGGCCTTGGCCAAGCCACTGGCCGCGATCCAGAACTCCTCAGCCTGGGGGGGAAATTTTTTAATGAGCTGAATGGGCCCCAGCGGATCCACTTTCAATGTTTCCAGGTCCCGGGCGTTAACCTGGATAACTCTAGCTCCAGCCTCTCTGGCCAAGGCTAGCTCCCTGGGGTCAAAAATCTCCACCACCGGGCATAGGCCCAACGACAGAGCCAGGTTGATCAACCCGGCCAGAGCCTCGAGCCGGGGAGTCAACCGGACAATCAACAGAACGGCCGAGGCCGGGTAAAGGGCGGTCTCCAACAGCTGGGCTGGCTCAAAAATAAAATCCTTGCGCAAAAGAGGTTGGCCGGACGGGGCCAGTTCCGCCAGAAAGCTGAGACGGCCCTTGAAATAAGTCTCCTCCGTCAAGACGGAGATGGCCTCAGCCGCCGCGTAAGCCGCCACCACCGAGTGAGGGGAAAGAGCTAAATCAATATCCCCCAAGCTGGGGGAAGCCCGCTTGTATTCCGCGATGAGAGCCAGGCCCCGCTGGGCCTGGCCTTGACGCAAACTAGCCAGAAAATCCGGTCGGGCCAGGCCGGCTGGCTGGTCCTCGAGCCGGGGCGGATTTCGGGTTAACCGATCTATCTCCGCCGCCTTAGCCTGGCGAAACTTGACCAACTCCACCGCCAACTCCTCTCCCAACTATCTAATTATACCAGGCGGCTATTAAATAACCCCTGACCCCAGCGCCGCCTCAGGGCAGCAACTGATTGGCCACCCCACCCAGAACCGCCTCACGAGCCTTGGCCAGGGCCGCCTCAAACTTGCCCCCGTCCAAAAGCCACAAAGCCATGGCCACGTTGAAAATCAACATATCTTGCATGGGTTTAGGCCCCTGCCCCGCCAGAAGAAGTCGCAGAATCCGGGCTCCATCGGTGGGGTCCTTGATGGTCAGATCCTCGGGCCGCCCCTCGACCAGGTCGTAAGCCCGAGGATCCAGGGTCAAGGATTCAATAGCCGAGTCCCGAACCAGGCGGATCTGGGCCGGGCCGATGGTGGTGAGCTCGTCATAACCCCCGGCTCCATGGACCACGGCGGCGGTGACCCCGCCCAACCGAGCCAGGGCCCCGGCCATCAAATCCAGCAGCTCAGGCTGATAAACCCCGATCAGGCGGTGAGTGGGCCGGGCCGGATTGACCAGAGGCCCCAAGATATTAAACAGAGTTCGCACGCCCAGTTCCCGGCGAACCGGCATAATGTGCTTGAAGGCCGGATGATACTGAGGGGCGAAAAGAAAAACAAAGCGGCTCTTGGCCAGAGTTTTGGGAATCTCACTGGGCGGCTGCTCAATGTTAAAACCCAGCCTTTCCAGAACGTCCGCGCTCCCAGAGCGCGAGGAGACGGAGCGATTCCCGTGCTTTAAGACCTGATAGCCCAGGGCCGCGCAGGTTAAGGCCGTGCCAGTGGAGCAGTTAAAGGAGAAGCGGTTGTCCCCACCGGTCCCGACCACGTCCAGGGAGGCCCCGGGCACCGGGTCAACTCGCTGAGCCCGGCGCAACACAGCCGTGGCGGCGGCGGCCACCTCCAGAGCTGTTTCCCCCTTAACGCGCAAGGCCAGAAGCAGGGCCCCGGCCTGGGCCATGGACAACTCTCCGGCCATCAGACGCTCAAAGACCTGCTCCGCCTCTTCCTCGTTAAGATCCCGACCCAGGCCCAGAGCCTCAAAGACTTCCGACAACGGCTTGGGGGTGTCGGCTTTGGCCTTTTCCTTGGACGGCGGGGCTCCCAGAAAATTGGCCAAAAGGTTGCGGCCCTGGGGAGTCAAAACCGACTCTGGATGAAACTGCACTCCGGCCCAGGGCCAAGCGTCATAGGCCAAAGCCATGATCTCGTTTTCCGGGGTCCGGGCGGTGACCTGAAATGAGTGGCGCGTTCCCGGGGTGGGCTCAGTCACCAGGAGCGAGTGATAGCGACCCACGGCCATGTTCTGAGGCAAACCCGCGAAAAGCCCCTCCTGGTTGTGAGTGATGGTGGAGACCCGACCATGCATGACCCGGTCCGCCACCACCACCGATGCCCCGGCGAACTCCCCAAGGACCTGATGCCCCAGGCAAACTCCCAGAACAGGAATG
This sequence comes from Deltaproteobacteria bacterium, assembly GCA_031276635.1. Classification (GTDB taxonomy): domain Bacteria; phylum Desulfobacterota; class Desulfarculia; order Adiutricales; family Adiutricaceae; genus JAIROO01. Next base: position 11,994 of record JAISMU010000015.1, read on the forward strand.
GGCTTTGGCCTTTTAGCCAGCCGCTCCAGAAACTCCAAGCACAACCCGGCGGTTTTAGGGCGCCCCGGGCCCGGGGAGAGACAGACTTTGGTCAGATCTTCGCGCTCGGCCAGATCCAAAAGGCCAGGGACGTCATTGCGGACCACTTCCGGATCCTGGCCCAAGCCCTGAAAGGCTTGGGCCAGGTTATAGGTAAAGGAATCGTAATTGTCCACCAACAAAAGCATGACCCTCTCCTTAATTAGTCAGGGCGGCCCGGACCACCGCGGCCTTACTCAGACACTCAGCCCATTCCCGCTGCGGCTCGGAGTCGTAGACAATCCCGGCCCCGGCCCGCCAATAGGCCCGACCGCCCCGGGCCCAAAAACCGCGGATGGCGATGCCCAGATCCAGGTTGACCTGGCCTCGGTCCAGGCCCAACCAACCAATGGCTCCCCCATAGGGGCCCCGGTCCGCCAACTCAAGATCCGCGATCAGTTCCATAGCCCGGATCTTGGGGGCCCCAGACAAGGTGCCCGCCGGGAAGGCCGCCGTGACCACGTCCAGCGCGTCATGGTTGGGGGCCAGGTCCGCCCCCAGATAAGATGTCAAGTGCATGACGTGGGAAAAACGCTCCACATCCATGAACCGGAGGACCTCCACCGAGGCTGGCTTGGCCACCCGACCCAGGTCATTGCGGCCCAGATCCACGAGCATGACGTGCTCTGACCTCTCCTTGGGGTCAGCGGTCAACTCCGCCTCAAAAAGGTCGTCCTCGCCCTTGTCCTGACCCCGCGGCCTAGTTCCGGCGATGGGACACAGACGCAGGCGGTTATTCTGGCAGCTGACGAGGGTTTCCGGGGAAGAGACGGCCAGGCAGATTTCCGGCATTTGCAAATAGAACATGTAGGAGGAGGGATTGAGTCGCCGCAAGCGCCTGTAAACGTCAAAAACGTCGCCGGCCAGAGGTTTCTCAAAACCCACGGAGATAACCACTTGAATGAGCTCGCCCTGGCCAATCAGATCCCGGGCCAGACGAACGGTCTTGATGAACTCCTCGCGGGCTGGGTTAGTGACAATCACGTCCGGGCCCGTGGGAAACTGAGGCCGGATAGGCAAGTCCAAGGGGGGGCCGCCCAGGGAGAGCTCAATAAGCTTATTGTAGGCGTGATCAAAAAGCAGAATGGTGGCCGGCAGAATCATGACCGCCTCGGCCGACTCCGGGGGCAAACGCTTGGCCAGGCGCGGCTCCATTAAGCCGGCCAGCCCGTAGCCCAGGAAACCGTACAGGGCCCGGGTGATGGGGGGCAAGTCCAGGTAATTGTGGTCCGGCTCCACGGACAGCTGCCGCATGACCGCCCGCAACCCCTCCAAAAAAGGCAACCCGTTATACTCTTGAGTGGGGGTCAACCGGGGATCCACCGTCTCCACTTCCAACTGGCCCTTGCGACAGTTGAGCGTCATCAAGGCCCCTTCCCCCACCAGACTGTAACGACCCCACACTCCGCCCACCTCGGCGCTTTCCAGGAGAAGGCCGGCCTGACGGTTGCCCATTCGCTCCAAAAAAACGCTGACCGGCGTGGTCACGTCGCTTTCCAGCAACTGGGCCTTCTGCTTTAAAATGATCATCGTGGCTCCTTGGGGAAACGGAAAAATAAAAAAACCACGGCCATAAACCGTGGTTTCAGTTGACTCGCCAACACAAAAGAGCTAGGGCCGGCCCATCACGCCACCACGGTTAATAAACCAGCCCCGCCAAGCGCCAAAAGACGCTGGCCGACCATAACCAGTAACGTTGGGGAAACAAGCGGGCATGAAGACCTCAAACTCTAAGCGTCAATTAAAATAGCCGGCCAATCAAAAAAACTCTCCCTGAGACAAAACCGATATTAGGCTGAAAAAAAAAACAAGTCAAGAAAAATCCGCGCCCCAGAGCCAAGGCTCAAGGCGCGGGGGCCCTGGTTTCAAGCCGGGACAGACACTAACTCTTTGAGATCCGGGAAGGAGTCCCGTAAAGCCTGCTCCACGCCATTCTTCAAGGTCATCTGGGACATGGGGCAACCGCAGCAGGCTCCAACCAGACGCACGGAAACCACGCCCTCGTTGACGTCCACCAATTCAATGTTACCGCCATCGGCCTGCAACATGGGGCGAATCTTGCCCAGAACGGCCTCAACCTGATCTTTAGTCATAAAAAAAACTCCTTATTCTGGAAATCGGCTCGCGCTGGCTGTCCAGAAAGATTAGGACAAGACGAAAAAAAAATAGGCCAGCTTAAGAACCAAATCTCTCAGCTTTGGCCGCGGACATAATCAACCTGGCAAGGCCACTCACTCCACTGGACCAGTATAAAGGCCATAGCCCTGAAAATCAAGCCGACCGGCCGGGTGGATCAAAAAATCGTTCCTAAATTTTCGAATCTTAACTTTGATTTATTTAATATTTAATTTAATTAAACTGATAAGATATAATAAATATACCATATTTCGAAAAAATATAGATTGACCGGAACCTGGGGCCAGCGCGAGGGACATTCGGCCTCGACCAGCCCCAAAACCCTTTAACTCGCCGCCAAAAAAGTCGGTCCCAGCCCCAAGGCCTCCATGGTGTCGCGGGCCAGGTCCGTGAAAGCCGGGCCGTTGGCTCGCAAATCCTCCAAAAAAATCTCGCGGTCCCGGTCGCTATCAAAAGAGAAAACAGCCAAAGCCCGACCGAGGGCTTCGCCGGTGTGGACATAATTGAAATAGGATATATTCGCGACTCCGGCGATCCTTTCCAAAAACTCGGTCAAGGCCCCAGGCCGCTCTGGAAAATTGATAATGGCCGCGAAAGGCAGTCGAAACAGGCGAGGTTGGAAAGGAGCCACCCGAAAAGGCAAGTCCGGTCGGCTGGAGACATCCTTGAACTCGTAACCACATTTGGCCATGGTCTCCTTGAGGTTGACGAACCGCTCCGGCTCTCCCTCAAACCCGATGATGGGGTAAGCCAAGTCGGCGTCGAACTGACCGACCATGAGATGGCTGATGTTCAGGCCAATGGGCTTTATAGCCCCTAAAAAAGCCAACATAGCCCCAGGCCTCTCCAGCAGAGTCACTTGAAAATAGGCTTGACGCCCGGGCGAGGAGCCGATATCTCTGGCGAGGTGACTCAGACGACGAAAATCCAGATTAGCCCCGCTCAAGATGACCCCAACCTTGAGGCCGGCCAGTTCCCCGCTTAACTTTCGGGCTCCAGCCAACCCCAGAGCCCCCGAGGGCTCCGGCAACACCCGAGCGACCCGCCAGAGTTCCTCAATAGCCGCCACGACCTCATTGGTCGAGACAGTCACCAGGTCATCCAATAGGGAGCTTAAAAGAGGGTAAGTCAAATACCCGGCTGTCTTGACCGCCGTGCCATCGCAAAAGATGTCCACCGTCTCCAAAGGCAGCGGATGCCCGGCCTGAAACGCCGCGGTCATGGAGGCCTGACCCTCGGCCTCGACTCCAATGACCCGAACGCTCTGATCGTAGGATTTTACAACGCTGGCCACCCCAGCGGCCAAGCCCCCTCCCCCGATCTGGACAAAAACCACCTCTGGGCGCTCCGGCGAAGTCATCATCTCGTCAGCCAAAACCCCCTGGCCAGCCATGACCAGAAAATCGTCATAGGGGGGGACATACAGGGAGTCGGTGTCCTGGGCGAATTGTAAAGCCGCCGCCGCCGCCTCGTCATAGCTGTCGCCGACCTGATTGATATGAGCCATCTCCCCACCCAATCGGGCCACGGAATCAATCTTGAGCCGCTGAGCTGATTTGGGCATAAAAAGGTGGGCTTGGACCCCCAAACGAGCGGCCGCCTTAGCCACGCCCTGAGCGTGATTGCCGGCGGAGGCGGCCACCAGGCCGTTTTCTTTGGCCTCGGCCAACCGGGCGCTAATGAAGTTGTAAGCTCCCCGCCACTTGTAGGAGTGGATCTCCGAGAGATCTTCCCTTTTTAAAAGCATCCGCCAATCCCCGAGCATGGGGTGGATTTCCAGGGGCGTGGGTGGTCCCATCTGATAAACTCGGGACCGAGCGAACATGACCTCGCGAAAAAGATCCGTGACATTGATAGCCTTAAGACCGGCCTGGGAACGAAAAAGTCTCATAACCATCCTACAATAAGGCGTCTGCCGCCTGGGCTAAAAACATTGACCGCCCAAGCCAGGGTGAGGCGCGAAAAAAAAAAGCCCGAAAGAGCGCTGGAGCTGATTATAGCACAACTCGCTCCTGGAGCTGGGCTCAAAAAAACTTGAACCTTGATTCAGGAATTCTCATTTTGGCTCAGCCTTAAAATTCAGGAGTAAAGTTAAAAGAAAAAAATTAAATTTTGTAGCAATAGTTGCGCCAAAATAAAAATTTTATCCATTTTTTTTAATTTTTTTCGATTTTTTGGCCGGCTGCAGTTGAGTGAGACAGTGATGGTAGGAAATTTCCTGTTTTCCGGCCAACCAGAGTTGTCCGAAAATTGTCAACAAGACTTGTCCAAAATTTGCTAAAAATATTGTCCAATTTGCTCGGCTTAAAGCGATCCGATGAAAACCTGGTTTATTGATATTTTTTAATTAAATTTTATATAAATTTTATTTATGTAAACAATTAAAATATTAAGATATCGGTTTAACTTCCGTTTTTGCCAGCGTTTGGCCAGCGGGGAAAAAATGTTTTTTTTGGCTCATTTCCAATCGCAGGTCAGGCTAAAATTTATGACAAAGAAGATTTAGACTTTGCGGCCTTGAGTTTCTTTTTAGCCTTTATCCTTAGCTCTCAATTTTTTCGTTCTAAAGGTCGAGCAAAATTTCAGGAAGTCTTTATTTTAAGCCATGTTTATTTGGCTTGCCTCCAAAAAAAATCTCTTTCTAGAGATCTTCACCGTCCGGCTTGATAATAATTTCGTCAAAATTATTTCTTATTTACAGTAAAGTATCAACATAAAACTAAAGAAATAAATATATACAATTTTAGTTGTTTATAATATCAATAATCTGTAATTATAAGCAAAAAAATTTTTGCCTCACTGACATCATGTTTTAAAGTTAAAGCTCCACTTTCTTCTAACCTCTCATTAATAATAACACAAACAAGGCGGTCGCAAGAGTTTTCAGGATTTTGTTGGGAGCCAAAATACCCAATCCAGCGGTATTGGGCCTTAGAGACACAACCCCCTACCCTCCTTAACAGCGAAAATATCTTAGGATAGTAATATTTTTAAACTAAATTAATAGTAAAATCTAAAATTTAAAATTTTACTAACAATATACCAAAAAAAACCGAATTAAGTTCCTGCGGTTTTTTCCTCAATAGCCAGGGCGTCTCCTAGGAACGACTCTGCGCCTGGTCGCTTGAAAGACAATTTACAGGTTTTTATAGTCGTTATCCTCTCCCCTCAAACTGAGAGATCAATCTGATTCGCCTCTCCAGGCCCCTTGAAGACGCGTCTGAGGCCCAGAGTTCAGCTTGAGGGCTCCGGCGCGGGGTTGGCAATCGCCCCCTCTCCCCCCTCAGCCCGCCAGGCCGTGATGGCTCGCTTGACGTCATTGATGACAAGCGCCAGCAAAACAGGATTTTTATAAGGGGCGGCGTAACCTTTTTCGTGGATCTGCCGCAGAGCGGCCTCGGCCAGGGCCTCGTCTCCCGCGATTTCTTGGCGATCAGACCGACTAACTTTCAACTCCAAAACCCAGACCAGGCTACCAAGAATAACCACGAGATCCGCTCGCCCAAGATGACCATGAACCTCAGGCAAAATCGTCAGGCGCGCCCCCCTGATTAACGCGAACAGACCCCAGCGATACATGGATTCGCTTAATTGGGCTCTGGGATAATTCTTTTCGAAAGACGCGCGATTAGCCGCGCTGTAATCGTCATAGGGGAAGCTGGCCAGCAGGCTATTGAATTCCTCAATCACTCCAGCGGGGTTTCGATCCCTGAACGAGTCGGCCAAGCTCTCAAAAGCGAGATCCGCGTCCGCGGAACCCAAAAAGTTCCTGATCAGAAGACGCGACATGGCCTCCAACACCTCACGGTTGGGATAATCCAAGGTAAAGGCGCCTTTTGATTTTCCAGGTCGCAAACTCAGATAGCCGAACTGGTACAGGTAGCATTTAGGCGAAGCCTGGTCGATTTCCCCTGGATCGCGAGCTAATTGCCGGTCGATTGTCATCCCGCGAAACTGCTCCACTGTCAGACGCTTGTCCCAGAGATATTGGGCTATATGGAGAGAAGTTCCACTTTCAAACCAATAATTGTCAAATTCCTGGTTGTAAAAAAACTGCATGGTCGAAAATGGGTTGTAGACCCGAGTTTGACCGTCAAAGCAGAAGCCATCGTAGTAGTCTCGCATTTCAGCCAAAAGCTCCGCTGGGCTCATCAGCAGGGCTTGGGCGGTGGCCTCAATGTGGCTGGCGAAGCGGCTCTCCAGCTCAGGCTGCGTAAACCCACAAATCGCGCCAAATCGAGGTGATATTGATATGTCAGTGATATTGTTTAACGTGGAGAAAATGCCCCCTAGGGAAAATTTGCTGACGCCAGTGATAAAAATAAAGGAGATATTCTCCTCAGCCGCTTTAAGTTGGGTGTAGTAGTCGCGCAATAACCCACGAACCTTTTCCATCTCAGTGGAATATTGGGTAAAACTCAGGTACGGCTTGTCATACTCATCAATAAGCACCGCGACCTGGCTGTTGGCGTTTTCAGCGCATTTTTCAATCAATTTGAACAAAATCTCGTTGGACGGGATTTTCTTCTCTACCTGAACAGCGACGCCATCAATGACCTCAGTTGTTACCTCAGTGAGCTCAACGCCCAGTTTTTTGCCCACCTCAGTGGT
>JAISMU010000071.1 GCA_031276635.1 Deltaproteobacteria bacterium
GGTAAAGGTAAATAATACCACTGATGATTAAAGGGATAATTGAGCTCATAAATGTTTGCCTCCACCTAGGTAGGTTATAAGACTATAACCTACATCCAGAGGCTTGTCAAGAGAAAAAAACCAAGATATTGGCAGTATTTTCAGGATCCTGTAAAAATTTTTTTTGTAGGTTATAAAATCATCCGGGATTTTAGGATAGATGTAAGGAGGTCGGACCTGCAGCGTCTCCAGGAGTCGCACCGCCTCGTCTTTGGTTAGATAACGTTCCCGCCGATTATCCTTTTTAGGCAAGGAAACGCCTTTAAAAGGATTTTTTTCATATAGTCCCCACTTAGTCTCCAAAAAAAAAACTTGGCCAATCATAGCAATAATATGTTTAATTATCTTAGGAGAACGCTATAATTTAGATAAACAGTCCATAAGTTCCTCAATATCCGTGGCTTGTACAGAGGACAAAACCTTGTCTCCAAAATATGAAAAACGATATTTATTGGAAAAGGATTTATATTCATTTTTCATAGTTAATTTAGAAAAATGACGCTCATAAGCGACATCAAAAGCCTCTGTAAAAGTCATTTCCTTGACAGGAGCCTTGACAACCCCGGTTTGGATAGCCTTCATCCGTTCGGCCCGAATCTGATAAGCCATAGCAGCCGAATAGCCCTCAGAATTGGAACCAACTCGCTCCCACTTGTTTTTTTTATTTACTTGATAGACAATATACCAAGTCAGGTCGGGTTTATCGTTGAATGTTTTCCCTGCGGCAGGCCAATAATAGACCCAGACAAAACGAGACTTGTGAAAACCAGTGGCCATAAAACGCGCTCCCACCTTCTAAAGATGGGAGACATTTAGAACATTTAGGGGAATACGTCAAGATGAAAAATCTAATAAAAATAGAATATTACATAATAAAGCAGATTACGGAAGCAAAAAAAAGAGGTTCTGAGCCAGTTATCCCGACTATTTTTTCCTTCTCGGTCAGAAATAATCAATAATTAACTATTAGTTTTAAACTATACTTTTAACTTAGAAGATTTACATTGTCCATATAAGCTTGGTGTAATAATGGCTGAAAAAATAACTGAGAAGCTGAAGCTACATCTCGAATTCATCAAAACTCATCTGACGAAAGTCATTTTGGGAGTAAGCGGGGCCATTGTTCTTTTCATTCTCATAGTTTTTATCGCCAATTCCACTTTCCCCTCCTTTTTTGACCCGCCCACCCCGCCCCAGCCCACGCCAGGCTGGGTCTTTACCAGTACTGTTATTGACATCGGCGACCAGATGTTTGACAACTGGCTGCCCAATGACCTTTTCTGGCCCACCGCTTTAATGGACAACCGACCCAATTTTCAGCTAGGCGAGCTGATGATGCTCAACTACACGGTTTTCCGCCTCAAGGAGAACCTGGCCCGCCTGCGGTCCTCTGACCCCATTGACTCGGACTGCGCCGAGGCTTACACGCTTCTCTCCAACGATCCCCTCAAATGGATCTTCCCCAGCGCCGAGTCCAGATTCAATAAGGCCATGGACTACTTGAAAGACTACCGCCAGAAGCTGGAAAATAACCAGGCCCGCTTCAGCCCCCGGGCCGACAATCTCAGCGAGCTCCTGACCCAGTACGTCTCCCTTTTGGGGTCTTTAAACTATAATTTGTCCCGGGCCCCGGGCGAGCTACGGCTCAAGCAGGTCGCCCACCCGGCCACCAGCTCCATCAGCCCGCCGCCAACCCCGGCTATTCCCGTCCCGGCTAGCTCTAACCCGGCTAGCCCAATCCCAGGCCAACCGGAGCTTGAGACCAATCACGTCGCCAGCTCCGAGGTGGACGACAATTTTTACCTGGCCCAGGGGGCGGCTTATGTCCTCAGGCAGATGATGGCCGCCATCAAGGTGGATTTCCAGGAGATCCTGGAAGTCAAAAAAGCCACCGAACTGGTGGATGACATTATTCTGACCCTGGATCAGTCCCAGTTTGAGCCCTTGATTGTCCTGAACGGGGACATTGGCTCCATTACGGCCAATCACTCCATGGAGCTGCACTCCATTCTGGAAAACACCCGCCAGAAGATCAACAATCTCATTGTGATGATCAGCCAATAAGGGGAAATTTTGTCCGACCAGAACTCCAGGGTCAGACCAAAAAAAATAAAGTGATTTCCATTAGTTAAGCCTATTATCGCCTGACCCGCCCCCCCCTGAGTCAGATCTGGGCCCGCTATTTTTTGGCCTGTTATTTGCTACTATCCAGGTAGCCAGGTCTCCAGGCTGACCACGCTCGGATTCATCCCCAGGGAGTTTTTCTCATGAAAATTGATGTGACCAAGGCCCTGAGCCTTTATGGCCAGCCCAAACCCACCTCGAGCCAGGCGGCCCAGGACGGGGTCGATTTTGCCGCTTTGTTAGGCCAGGCCCCCAAGCCCCAACCTCAACCCCTGGAGTCTGGGGCCAATCTTCTGCCCAAATTCGATCTGATAGGCCAACTCCAGGCCAGCCAGGCCACCAAAACCAATTCCAGCCCCTACACCGCCGCCGAGGACATTGAGCGACTCTTGAGCCTGATGGACAATTACTCTCAGGCCCTGGCCAATCCCGCTAATTCCCTCAAGGACTTGGACCCCCTGGCCGATGACCTGGGCCTGATGGCTCAGGAGCTGGGCCAGAAGAGCCAGAAATTGAGCCCGGACGATCCCCTGCGGGCCTTATCCTCGGACACCGCCTCGCTGGCCATGGTCGAGGCCCTGAAGTTCAAGCGGGGTGATTATCTCTAAGGTTTAATGGGGTCAACCAATGATTGACAGCCTCAACAACTACAATCCCCTGGGCCGGCTGGGCCCCCTTTCGCCCCGGCCCGAGTACCGGCCGCCGGGGAGCCGGGAGGGCGAAGGCCCTCAAACCTCCCCGGACCCGAAAAATGACCAGGCTAAGCCTGGTCGGGTCCAGACCGCCAGCCCCCAATTGGGGACCAAAGCCAAGAGCTCCCCAGAAAGTCGCCTGAGCCTGGCCGCGGCTCAGGCTTTGACCCAAGAAGTCAGCCTAGCCATCGCCCAATTGCCGCCCGGGTCGGTCAACGCCGGCCCTCACCGGCTCAATCCCTACTGGGGCCTCTACTATCCCCGCTACGTCTGAGCCTGGGGGCTTTTCCAGGCCGACCAGGGACCTGAGCGGCCTCCTCCGCGCCACCTCGCTCAAGTCAGGCCGCCAACGCCCGCCTGAGCCAAAACGCTCGCCCCCCTCTGGCCCCAGGCCAGCTCTGGCCAACCCAATCTCTAAAACGCCTCGCTCATCTTGATATTCAGGCTGATCCGCCAACTGGCTTGGCCTTTTCTGGTCTGGTGGCTTGGTCAAAGCCCATGAAGATCTTTCGCGACCATAACCCGCGAGCCCTCAAAATAGCGCGGGCGACCCCCGCCCTGGAAAGGCTCTGGGTCGCCCAACTAAAAATCCTGAAGCCGATTTCATTTCCAGGCTCTTACCCTCGACAAAAACCTCGCCCAAATCCCGGGCCACCCTCAGGTGGACTCTTGACCTTGAGCCGCCGGGGCGGGATTAGCCGGGAACTGATTGACCCCAAGGCTCTCTTCTGACTGGCTGGTCTCAGGTAGGGTCCCCGACAGCAGCTTTTGGACCCTGGACCTGAGTTCCGCCAGGGTAGCCGGAGCCAGGGGAGTCACGGCCAGAATTTCCGCGTCAGCGGCCTGGGCCAATTCCTCCAACGAGACAAAGCGACCCAGCAAAGCCTGACGACGAGCCGGGCCCAGGCCTTTGAGGCCATCAAAGAGACTTTCGACCATCTCTTTGGATCTTAAGAGGTGATGATAGGACCGACAGTAGCGATGGGCCTCGTCCCGGAGCCGGGCCAGCAGCAAGAGGCCCGCCGAGCCGGCCCGCAGGTCCACCGGGTTTTTACGGTTAGGCTTGAAGATCCGATCTGGCCCCTGACCAGTCCGGTCCTTGGCTATGGCCGCCAAGGGGGGTGGCTCAAGGCCCAGCTCGGCGAAGGCCTTTAAAGCCGCGGACAACTGGCCCCGCCCTCCATCCAAAAGCAACAGGTCCGGCCAGGGCCACTTCTGAGGATCTTTGGCCGGGTCAAACCGGCGCTTGAGGGCCTCTTGAAGGCCCGCGTAGTCGTCGCCCTTGACCTCGGCCTTGATCTTAAAACGACGATAGGCCTCCTTTTTCAGTTCCCCCTCCTCCATGACCACCATTCCGGCTGTGGTGGCCTGGCCCTGGATATGGGCCAGGTCAAAGCACTCCAGCCGGCGAGGAATAACCGCTAGATCCAGCCTGGCCTTAAGCTCCACCAAAGAACCCTGGGCCCGAACCATTTTCTCCAGCCTTTCCTCCAGGCTCACCCGGGCGTTTTCAGCGGCCAGGGCCAAAACGCGCTCGTCATCCTCACCGCTCCCGAACCCGACCTCGACCGCCTGACCAAGGGAGGTCAGCCACTCCGCCAGGGCCACCCCCTCCTCGGCCCGCAAATCGGCGGGCGGCAGGCAAATCTCAGGAGGAATGAAGTGGCCCTGGCCATAATACTGGGTGATGAGACTCAGGAGAATGGGCCCGGGGCTGTCCTGACCCTCCGCCCAAGCGGGCCGACAACCGGTGACCACCCCCTCGCGAACGGTCAAAACCGCGGCCTGAGCCACCCCCCCGCGGCTGGCCAGGCCCCAGAAGTCCCGGTCCCCGCTCCCGACCCGGGCCACCACCTGCCGCTCCAGAGTGGTCCGCAGATCCCGGATCTGGTCCCGAATCCGGGCGGCCCGCTCGTAGTCCAACCGCTGGGCCGCCTCGCCCATGCTCGCGGTTAAATCCGCGATTACCTCCTCGCCCCGGCCCCGGAAAAAAAGCCGGACCCGCTCCACCACCACCCGATACTCGGCCTCAGTCATCTCCGGTCGGCAGGGGCCCACACAGCGGCCCATCTGATAATTCAAGCAAGGCCGGGACGTCTTCTTGACCTCCGGTCGCCGACACTTTCGCAAGGGAAAAAGCCGGGTCACCAGCCGAGCCGTCTCCCGCAAGGCCCCGGCTGAGGGAAAGGGGCCATAGATAATGGAGCCGTCCTTGACCGGACGGCGAACTATCTCCAGGGAGGGGAAAGGGTCGTGGTGATTCAGGCGCAGGGAGGGGTAGGTCTTGTCATCGCGCAGAATGACGTTAAAGCGGGGCCGGTGCTTTTTGATGAGGCTGTTTTCCAGAATCAGGGCCTCTTTTTCCGTGTTGGTGACCACGAACTCAAAAGAGGCGACCTGACTCACCATCAAAGTCACCCGAGGCGTCTGGCCGCTCCGTTGGAAATAGCCACTGACCCGACGCGGCAGAACCTTGGCTTTGCCGACGTAGATGATCTGCCCCTTCTGGTCAGCCATCAGGTAAACCCCTGGGGCCGGGGGCAGTTCCTGGGCCAGGCGCCGGAGACGAGCCAGGCGGGCCTCGTCCTGGCCCGCCAGCTCCGGCTCGGTCGAAGCTGGGCCGCCGCCGGGCTCAGGCTCGGTAACGGGCGACCAGGTCATCCCACAGCCCCTGCCCTTTAAGGATGAACTCCACCATCTCTCGGACCGCGCCCTGACCGCCATTGGCCTGGACCACCAAATGGGCCTGGGCCAGGGCTTCCGGGCAAGCGTCGGCGGGGGTCATGGCCAGGCCGCAGCGGGCTAAAATCGGCAGGTCCACCACGTCATCGCCGGCGAAAGCCGTCTCGGCGGGGCTGAGATTCCAGCGGGCCAGGCTCGCCTCATAAGCGACCAGCTTGTCCAAAACACCCTGGTGAACTTCCTCAATGCCCAAATCCCGGGCCCTCGCGGTGACCACCTGACTGGTTCGCCCGGTGATGATAGCCACTTTTAAACCCGCCCGGATCAGCATCTTCAAGCCATGGCCGTCCCGGCTGTGGAAGCGTTTCCACTCCTGGCCCGCGTCATTAATGATGATTCCCCCATCGGTCATGACCCCATCGACGTCAAAGCCAACCCACTTAATGGCCCGCAAATCCCAAGGCGCGGGACGGATCTTGGTCACCAGTCTCCCTCCAAGGCGCCCTGGGCCCGGCTCTCCTTGACCAGGCGATCCAAAGCCACCAGAAATGTCAACAGCTTGGCCAGCTCTCCCAAAGGCCACTGATTGGGCCCGTCACACAGGGCCTTAGCCGGTTCGGGGTGGGTCTCCAGGAAGAGGCCAGCCACCCCCACCCCCACCGCCGCTCGAGCCAGGGCTGGAATGAAGCGCCTCTCCCCGCCAGAGCAAAGACCCGCGGCCGAGGGCAGCTGAACCGAATGGGTGGCGTCAAAAACCACTGGCCAGCCAATTTCCCGCATAATCACCAAGGAGCGCATGTCCACCACCAGGTTATGGTAGCCGAAACAGGCTCCCCGCTCCACCAGGATGAGTCCGGCGAAGTTGGGCCGGGAGGCCATTTTCTCGGCCACGCGGGCCATGTCCTCAGGGGCTAGGAACTGACCTTTCTTGACCTCGACCGGGCGACCGCTCTCGGCCGCGGCCAGCAGCAGATCCGTCTGGCGAGCCAGGAAGGCCGGAATCTGGATCAGGTCCAGAACCTGGGCCGCCGGCTCCACCTGCCAGGTTTCGTGGACATCGCTGACCACCGGGATCTGAAACTCACGCTTGAGGTCGGCCAACATGGTCAGACCCGCCTCAAAGCCTGGGCCGCGGAAAGAGCTCAGGGCTGAGCGATTGGCTTTATCAAAACTGGATTTAAAGATGAGCCCTATCCCCAACCTTTGGGTCAGGGCCACCAGCTCCGCGGCCACCTGGTTTAGCAAGTTCCGCGACTCAATGACGCAGGGGCCAGCGATCAGGGTGAGGGGCCGATCCGCTCCGAGAGCCACCGGGCCGACTTGAACAATTTGGGCGCTCATTATTTAAAGGTTTCCAGATTCCACCGAGGCAGCAAAAGACCCCGGGCCAGATGAAGAAAAAAATCGTCGGTGAGGCTGGCCAGAAAGTCCCGAGTCTTTTCCTCTGGCGAGAACTCCTCGGCGTAAGCCGGATCCAGCCGAGCCAGGAAGCGGGCCGCCGACTCCAACCGCGGGCCCTTGGCGAAATCCTCAGCCAGGGTCTGAAACAGGAACTCATAAAGATGGCCAATCTTCGGCGTCTCCTTTTTGACCTGGGCGTTAAAGTAAATGTTGGCCCGGTTGAAATTCTTGAGCGCCAACAGAGCTCGACCGATCTCAGGGGAGAAGGCCACCTTTTGAGGGTCATCCCGGGAGGTCTTCAGTAGATCCTCCACCAGCCGGTAAACAATGTGCCCATTGGTCGACCCCAGAGCCTGGGTGATTTCCGGTGGCAGATCCCCGCGCTGGATAAGCCCGATCTCAATGGCGTCCTCCAAGTCCCGGCCCACGTAGCTGATGGAGTCCGCCAACCGCACCACGCAGCCTTCCCGGGTCATGGGGTTGATCAGAGCCTGGGGATTATGGGTCCTGACAATCAAGCGCCGATCAAACTCCGCGAACGTCGCCGGGCCCATGGGCGAGAGCGTGGCGTAGTCCGACTCCCCATCGTGACACAGAACTCCATCCAGGGTAGCCAGGGTCAGGCTCAGGCCCTGACCATTTTTTTCCAGCCGCTCCAAGCACCGGGCGCTCATGACCGCGTGATTGAATTGACCCAGACCGGATTTCAGGCACAACTCCGACAAAAACCTTTCCCCATCATGGCCAAAAGGAGGATGGCCCAGGTCATGGCCCAGGGCCATGGCCTCAATGAGATCCAGGTCCAGGCCCAGCTGGCCGCCAATGGTTCGGGCGATCCGGGAGACCAGCTGAACGTGCAGAACCCGGTGAGTGATATGGGCGTTTTTCAGCAGGTAAAAGACCTGGGTCTTGTCAATATAACGGGTATAGGCCTGGGAATGAAGGATCCGGTCCACGTCCTGGGCGAAGATGGGCCGGAAGTCCTGGATTTCCAATTCCGTGAGGGGGCGGCGACGGGCCTGGAGGTTTGCGGGGAGCAAGGTCGCGGGCTTTCCCTGGCTTATCAGTTGACCAGCTTTTCGTAAATTTCCCGGCAGGCGGCCACCGCCTCCGGGGACTTCTCAAACACCGCCAGACCCAGGCGATCGGCGTCTACGACGCTATCGGCGTAGGGAATAAAGCCCAGAACCGGAAGCCCGGCCACGTTCTGGGCGATAAAGTCCCGGTCAGACTGGTTGCGGACTTTGTTGCCAACCACGCAAACCCTTTTGATGCCCAGATCCGCGCAAAGTTTCTTGACGACCCGGGCCGTCTCCAGCGACCTTTGGCCTGGCTCGGTCACCACGATCAAGGCGTCCACCCCGGTGGAAGTGGCTCGCCCCAGATGCTCCAGGCCCGCCTCCATGTCCAGAATGACCACCTCATCGCGGGCCAGGACCAGATTCATCACCAGGCTTTTGAGCAGAACGCTCTCCGGGCAGATGCAACCGCCCCCGCCTTTCTTGACCCCGCCCAGGGTCATGAACTTGACGCCATTTATCTCCTTGGCCATGGTGTCCGGTAGATCGTCGACCTTGGGGTTAATGGAGAAAAAGGTCCCATAGGTGCCGGGTTTGCTGCCGGTGCGCTCGGCCACCAACTCAGTCATCTCGGAGATGGGCGTTAAACCTGATAGATCCGTGAACCCCAGAGCCCCGGCCAGGTTGGCGTCCGGGTCCGCGTCAATGGCCAGAACCTTGGCCCCCCGCTCCTTGAATATATAGGCCAGGGTAGCGGACAAGGTGGTTTTGCCCACCCCGCCTTTGCCGGAAACCGCTAATTTCATATCCCCTCCGCCTGGGTTGGCTAACCCAGAGCCGCTTAGAAAACTTAAAGGCCCCGGGCCAGGCCCATCAGCCGATAAACCAGGGACGAGCCCAGCCAGGAGACGTCCTCAATATGCAGATAGTGAGTGATGACCTTGTCAAAAAGAACCTGGCCATCAGGCGGGAACTCCTCGTCCCCATGCCGCACCAACAGTAAAATGTCCAGATGCGGCAGGACCCGAAACAAGGCCGCCTCATCGGCCAGCCCGGGACGAGCCTCCCCGCCCAGGAGGGGAGCGACCTGAGAAAAAAGACCGGGCTTCTGACCAAAGACCTGGGCCAGGGGAATCTCCGCCCGCCGATGAAAGGCCTGGGTGTAGAACTCGCCACCCGGGATCTGACGATAAGCCACCAGCTCGCCATTGGGCCCCAAACCTTTGGCCCCCAGCAAGTAATGGAGGGCCAGAACCCCATCGGTGAGGCTGAACTCCTCGCCCTCTTTCTGATCCGCCCACCTAACCTCGTAGTCGGGTGGGGTCACCTGAGCTAGTCGCCCCATGTAGGGGAAGACCAGGCGGTCGCCCGCCCACTCCGCCCCGGCCAAACTGGCCACTACCGCCGGATCCCGGCCCCGCAGCTCCTCGGCCGCCAATTTCTGGGCGTTTTTATAATCATCAACGCGCATCCCCGAAACCTTTCCTCCCCCCATCTTAATTGGTTAGATCATAGCACAGCCCCAGTTTACCGCCAAATATCCCTCCAGGGTCGGTCCAGAGGCTCCAAGGCCAGGGGCCGGCCGGCGATGACTAATGTTAAATCCTCATTAATGAGTTGTTTTAAAGCTATAATTTTATAATTTTAAATATTAATAACTATTAAATTTATTTATATATAATATACTAAACTATTTTCCTAATCGCCGGTCCCAGGCTCTGAGCCCGGCTAAGTCAAATCTCCTCTTTCGGCCAAACAAGCCAAAACAGTCATCGCGACCTTGGCAATTAAGGCTTTGAGAAAATTCCTCAGGAAAACGCCTGGGCGAATTCTGGGGTTTAAGGCGCGTGAAATGATCATTCACAATTAATTAACGCCTTGGTATTTTTAGCTCGGGCTGGACGATTTTAAAAATAACATCTTTCAAAAAAATTTTTTTTCCAAATTTTTAGCTTTGAATTTTTTGCCTGGCCCTGTCATTATATCGAATGGATTCTTATAACCGCCTTTCCAAGGACCATGTTTTAAAACGCGTGTTCGGCTTTATCTTGCGCGTTTTGAAGGGCTGGAAGATCTGTTCGCCCATTCACGTGAATTACGGGTCATAAACTGTAAAAATTTCAAAGTCTCTCCCAGCCCAACCAACTTCGACAATGTTCAAAGACACCCGATTGACCGCCTCATGCCAATCTTCGAAGTTCACAATGATTGCGCCTTTTCACTCATAGAGGGAAGGTTAATCATTGAGTTTGAGTCCTTCCTCAATCCTTCTGAGGAAATGACGAAATTGTTCAAGTATTTTTTGGCTTTGTTGACTGAAGAAAACCCACCCTCACTGAAAAACCAGAAGGAACCATTCCTTTTGATCATCTATACCGGGGCCAGAAAATTCCCGGACTC
>JAISMU010000088.1 GCA_031276635.1 Deltaproteobacteria bacterium
ATGTATGTATGTGTTTGCATTTTTGTATGTGTGAACAGAGGATAGTGCAAGGTAATGGTGGAGAATAATATATATATATGTTTTTTTTCTCTCTCTCTCTCTCTCTCTCTCTCTATCTCTCTCTCTCTCTCTCTCTCTCTCTCTCTTAGTCTCACTTAATCACTCAAGTTCTCTTAACCACTCAAGCTCTCTCAATCCCTCAGGTTATCTATTAACTCTGTCTAATATAAATTTTTGCTTTATCGCATTGTCCGCAAAAACAGGATTTGGCTGACTTTCAGCCAAATCCTGTTTTTGCGTTGAGTATTATTATTTATATGTTAATTTTTATAGATTAGGAAAATCATCATGGATAATAAAAAAGTAAATAATATTAATATTCAAGCAAGTGAAGTTGTAGAATACAATTCACTATTTAAAAATCAACAACATATAAATTTGAGAGAAATAAATATCATTGATTTTCTTACTAAAATTATAAACGATAAAATAGATATAAATAATGATTTATCTATTTTGGAAGTTGGCTTTAACGACGGGAGTCGGTTGAAAAAAGTCAGCTCTTTTTACCCAAATGCCAAAGTAATTGGCCTGGAGGTCAGACAAGCCTGCGTTGATAATTTAGTTAAAGATGGTTATGATTGCCGGTTAGTGACTGATGAATTATTTGATATAAATAATATATTTAATATAAATGAAAAATTTGATGTAATTTATGGTTATAATGTAATACACCATATTTCTGTCCCTTATAAATATTTAAGACACTTATTTACACTTTTAAAACCAGGTGGTATATTATTATTCCCTCATGAGTCGCATTCAACTCATCTTACAGGTTATGTTCTTAACACGATTTCTGGAAATTGGAAATATGAAATGAATATATTTAAGCTCTCTAAAAATAAAATTATAAATGATTGTAAAAATTATGCATCAAAATATAATATTGGATATAATGGACTTTTATGTTTATTTGGTTTTCCGAAATTAAATAAAATTTATAGATTTTTTAGATTTCATAAACTACCTATTATTAATGATATTATAATTTTAATAGAAAAAAATATTAATTAAATTTACCAATACATAAATATCAAGCAATTATAATAAATATTATGTATTGATGTTTGAGTTATTAATCTTATAAAATTTAATTTAGGTGTTAGTTCGCATTAGAAAACTAATATTAATTTAATTTTTTAATAAAGTTTTATAATTATATATTAATCTAATAAAATATATTTTATTAAGTTCAATTATAAATAAAAAATAATAATATTTTTTTTAAGGAAAACGTTGTATTTTAAATAAGTTATAAAAATAGTACCATAACATATAAATTATGAGACATAATGTTTGTCTAAACGCAAGTCGGCTTTTTCTCTTGTGAAAGTCCAAGAAATGAAAACTCCCTTAGAATTTCTTCTGCTTACCCACGCTTTAATTTCCGCTTCAAGCGTGACGCCCCTTGTTCTTTATCTCTTCGACAATTTTTCGGTCTTCGTCCATCAGGACAAGCTTAGTTTGGCGCATATTAACTCTCCAAAACTTGAGGTCACGCCAAATTATAATGTATCAAAATTTAAATGTCTAGGTACTAGCCTTTGGCCTTTGGAGTTTCTAACTACATGTATTATAGCGTTAAAGGTCGAAGAATTGTTTTTTTCCACGCCTCCTGGGGCGCGGGAAGTAAAATATCAGCTGAAAATTAATTTAAAAGGGAAGATTAATTTTGCAGGCGCCAAGGGTCCTTATCGGTTCCTTATCAGAAGTCAGGAACCGATAAGGGAAAGCCTTTAAGATGACTTAGGCTAAATTGACCAGGCTAAGGCGGGAAATGTTCAGTTCAGATTAAAATATTTGGCCAGGCTGACCCGCTCCAGACGCGAGCGGGTCTTAGCCTGGCCAGCCTGACTAGGCTGGACCAGGCCGCCTGTCTCAGGTTGGTTACTTCTCCCCGAACTGGGCGCGGATTATTTCGGGAGACTTCAAACGCCCAGTTTTGACCAAGAGGCGGTGGAGAATGGCGAAGGTGGGGTCCCCAACTGTCATTTCCCCGAGGGCCTGTTTCTTGAATTTCTCCAAGTAGGCCAGGATCGAATGGTGATTGATGCCCAAGTTCTCGGACAAGCCCTTAAGAGGTCGGCCCATGGCCAAGCAGTTGACGATCTGGGTTTTCCGGGGACTCAGCTCCGGGTCAACTAGGGGGAGGGACGGTTGCTCGCTTAAAAGCGCGAAAATCAAGGAGTGGTAGGTGCGGCGGTTAAATTTCCGCCGTAGCCGAGAGACCAGGTTCTCGAAATCCTTCAGACTCAGTTCCATTCGGTCGGCCAGCTCTTTTTTGGAGGCCCCGGGGAAATTGTAGAGGGTCAAGGCAAAGCCCTTCTCCTCAGCGGAAAGCCAAGAAAGCCGGATGAGGCTCTCCAGGTTATTCAGAATGTTCCGGGCCGAGGGGCGGATGGCCCACTCCAACCGACAAGTGCCGGCGACCTCAGTAATGTGCCGTCCCAGGTCTGACTTGGGGTTGACTCGGCTGAGGTCTGTTGGGCTCAGGACCATGGTTTGGGAGATTTTCAGGCGCTCCGCGTCAGGGTCGTATTCTGGCTGGACAAAGACAGAGGCCGTAATGGGGGTTGACTGGCCCTCCGAGGAGCTTGGTTGGCCCAGGAGACTAGACCAGAATTGGTCAGGCTCTTGGGGAGCGAGAGATTGAGATTTCAGCCCCTTAGACGGGGGATCATTGTATTTGGCCATGTTTGGCTCCCTTAATCGCCAAGCGATAAGAAGTTGGGGCGTAGGAGGTTGAGTCAGGAAAAGGCTGACCCGCGGGCGCTGGCTTCCGCCGTTGCCGAATATTCGTCCCTGTTCGAAGGATTGAGGGCTTTCGACTATGGCTTTTCAGCATTTGGATCTTCCTGAGCCGGGCTTTTCGCGGTAGCCTCGGGTGATGGAGGTGGAGCCTCGGTCAACTGGGCCGGAGACGCCGCCGCTGACGGCGGCGTGGGAGGGCTGAGTTTCGGCAGAGTCCGCCAGCCCAGGTCCCGGGCGAGGAGAAAATCATTCTTCTCTCGACCGGTGGAGACGATGAAATGACGCGCGGCCTCGGCGAGAGAGCGAGCGTGGAGTTTGGCCAGAATCCGCCCTTTGGCCTGGCGGCGCTCCTGGAAATTGAGTTGGAGCCTCTGGGCGGTTTCCACAAAAGTGGCTCCCTTGACCAGATGGCTCAGAATTTCGTTTTCTCTGAAGGCCAGAAGAGGCGAGTTGTGGAAGTCCGGGGACTTGGCGAACAGGAGAAACTGGAGGTGACAGGTCGTTTTGGCCTGAAACTTACGTTTGACCCGGAGAGCGACATTACTCATTCGCCGAGTGTCCAGGCCCAGTTGAGCGGCCCGGTCCGCTTCGGGGAAAACCGGAAATTGATAAAGAGAGGAGACGTATTGTTTTTCCATCTCGTCGAGCGATTGAAAAGCCTGCCTCAAGCGCAGGCTTTCCAGTAGGTTGAATAGGGTAGAGCCCCAGATGTTGAGCCTGGCGATGACCTGACCTTGGTAGCCCAGCTCAATGGTCTTGGCTTGGGCGATTTGAGGGTTGTCCTGGATTTCCGCCAAACTCACGCCCCAACTGATCAGGAGGCTATCGGTTAGGTTCGGCAGGCCGAAGCCAAGCCTGAAACACAGGCGACCACCAGAAATCAGGAGAGCCGAACTCTTAGCGACCGGCGGGACCTCAGTCCGAGAGAACCAGACTGAAGGGTCAATCGGATGAAGCAAAATTGTTTTGTCTTGATATGTCAAGCTCATTGGTTCCTCCTTCCCCTTGATTAGGGAAAAAACCGGCCAGGCTGTTAATCGCCCGCCTTTCCAAAGTTGCGTAAAAAATAATGCCATCACGCCAAGCGGGCCAGCCCCGCCGTGGTCTGGGGCCCGGAGGGCCCCTGACCACGACTCTTTTCGAGCCAACCTGAGCCCAAAGACAGCCAACTTAACTTTCGGTTGTCCGTAATCAAACACGTTGCGACTAATCTCTTCGCCAACGCTGACCCGTTTCCCGAAAAAGCCAAAGCTCCCGTTCTCGGGTCAGGCGGTTAAAATCAGCTGTCAGAGCGACCAGCTCAGGGCTCTGCTGGCTGATTGACAATAAAACCGTTGGAAAAATCAAAAACGCGACATAATAGAACTATTGTTAGTTTTTAACTGGACCAAGCTTGAAACCAGATAACTCTGGTTTCAACGTTGTCGCGTCAAAAAAATTCGGCCTTAAGATCGCTGGCTTCATGGGTGGCCACCCCATTGTCCCGCCGCGAGAAAAATATTGGAGTTTATCTGTTGAAAGGATCTCAAAGGCATGTATCGTCTGAGGAATAAGGCAGAGGATCTGATGCGTTCGAATCAACATTCAAAACAGTCGACTTGTAAAGGATCACGCTGAAAGTCTGATATCCGTCTCCTGAAATTTTTGGGCAGGGAAAATTTTATCTAGGCCCAATATTTTGTGATTTCATTTTTTTAACCACAATATTTCTTTCCCGGTCGTTTGGCTTTGTCGCTTGTTTAGTTACTTATCGGAAAATATCCGAGGACCTTTAACGTTTTTTGGGGGTAAATGAAAAAAAATTTTTCATTTAAAAATTAAGCCAACTGATTTGAGCCCTGGCGGAAAATAAAAAATTTTTTCCATCCTTATCAAATACTAACCTTCTGGTTCCTGAGCTATATTGGCCAAGACTTTCTGAATCTGACATTTTCCTGAAAAGTAAGATTGATGGACCAGTAATTGTTTATCTCTCTGGGGACCCATCTCAATATTTTTCAGATCCTAAAATCGGTAGGATTTAGTTGGGAAATATTGACTCAATTAATTTTTGCCGCTTTGGATTTCCCTAATCAACTTTGGTCAAAATAAGGAGATATTTGTCAAGCGAATCGTTTCCATTGGTGGCGGAGAGGGGTGTTGGCGGGGACTGAGGATGTTGAGCGGTCAGCTTTAAGCGCCGGCGAATCAGCCGAGAGGAGTATTGGGAGCCCAGGGTAAAGGGCTATAGGCTTGTTGGCTGAGGACTTGGTTCGGTTGAGGTTCTCCCTGGGCCAGCCTGGCCAGCTCGTTCATCGCGATTCCGCTTAATTGGGCCGCCCAGGGTCAAATCCCGGGGTTAAATCTTGAGGTTAAATCCGGTCGTGTGGGGAAGCTTATAGCCGTCAGAGGTCATCTTTCAGGAAGGGCCATTTTTAAGTTAGGGGCATCCTTAACGTGGGGCTATATTTAAGGTTAGGCCATCTTGAGGGTCAGCGAGGCTCTCTTTCAATATCTTGATTACTCAAAGGGAGAGGTGAGGCTTGACCAAAAGGCTCTCTTCGCTTCCGATGGCGGTTGGCTTGGCTATATGATATTGCCAATGACATTATTTATCATATTTACAAGGTAAATGGAACTCATAACAGATCTTATAACCCGCAAGATTTTATTATCTTCAGACGTCGGAGTTAACTTGAATCTCAGTTAGGGTGAGGGAATGAAAAAAAATTGAAAGTCCGGTTGGCCTCGGCCTCTCTATATCTGGGAGAGCTTTGGGAGTTGATTTTAGAGTTGAGCGGGTCAGACTTTTCTTGGCCAGAATTCTCCCCAACAGGGTTTTAATATTTCGACGGACCCTAAAACGCCCGACTGGGGTTTCGAAGGCTCTTGGGAGAGGTTAGTCCTATTAAAGAGTTAATATTTGAGGCCGAGCGCGAAAAAAATTTTTAACTTTTTTAGGCGAGGTCTCTGGGGAGCTTTTTGAGAGGGTATTTGGGGACTTTAGTTGACACTTGCGTCAAATACATCTTTTCCTATAGGCGCCCTGTTGGAGTCGCCGTCGGCCTTTGGTAGTAGGATTTTATGCGTTTTTGAGGAAAATAATGTCTTAAAGATCAATCATGGAGCTTATTAACCTTGACAAGAGTTGATAAGGTATTATCTTGGGGGTGTTGGCTTGAACGCCAATCGGGTTTTTTTTTGTTGAGCCTTCGGTCTCTTTTCCCTCGCGAGGTCCTTTCTTTGTCTGATCAGGTCATCTCCCCTATGGTAACCCTGGCCCTGGAGCGCTTCAGCCGTTATGCCGAGGTCCAGTCTTTTCTGGATAATAGCCCTGACCTGCCGACCCAACCCCTCCTGGGAGCGGTGGAGCTGGCTCAATCGCGCCTGGCGGTTCAACAGTGGTTGAGCTCCGGGGGCGACCGGGCCATTTACCTTTTAAATCTGAGCGCCGATGAGGCCTATTTCTATCCCCCAAACCCGGCGACGCTCTGGGAGCGACCCTTGGACGGGGAAGGGACCGAGAGATGGCTCCAGGCCACGTTGAAGTGGCTGCGAGACGTTTTTGGCTCCCAGGGCCTGTGGATTGAGTATCGCCAGGCTCAAGAGGCGGTCTCCCCCATAATCCCACCAGCTGTTCTGGCCTGGCTCACCGAGGTGACCTGGTTAAAACACTCGGGCCTCAAGCGCCAGCACTTCTGGGCTCCCTTACTGGGCGCCTATGGTCAGGCTTTGCGGCATCTGGGACTAGCCGTCCCCAACTACCGAAATAAACCCTCGGCTAAACAGATAGAGAGTTATTACCAGGTCACCGAGGACCTGGAGGGAGCGGAGGGCTCGATTATGGCCGAAAATCTTGAGGAGCTCGTCAAGATCCCTGAAAATCCCCCTCGGTCGAGTTCTAAGGAGGACTGGGACGACTACCTGGGCCAGACTAGAGAGCTGACCATGACCAACGCCCAGGGCCTTCTGACCAGGTGGGGGTTTCTGGACAGAGCTCTCCAGGTCCGCTTGGCCAGAGACAAAAACGAGGTTTTGGAGGTCGAGGCCAAACTGGTCAGCTCTCGTCAGGGTTTGCGGGCCCGGCAAGGTTTGGCCGAGCCAGTCATGGGCGTCTGGCCCTCGGAGGCCTTGAGCGTGATCTATAAGGCCAAGTTGGTGGCCAATCTGAGTGGCTCCTCGGTTAACCCAGATTTAGGGCCCCCTTTGCGGGGCGTTTATCAAGCGCGGAACGGGACCAGGATTGAGGTCAATAATTTTCATTGGCGGATTCTGGGGCCGTCTGAGGCCAGAGAGGCGAGCTTTGGTCAGCCGGCTCAGGCGGGCCAGGTTGAGCCGAGATTGGAGGGGCGGGGAACGGTCAGCCTCCTTCAAGGTCTCTCCACCCTGGCTGAGTCGGAGGCGGTCCGCGCTCTTCTGACTTGTTTTCCCTACAAGCTGGTCAAAAGGAGTCTGGCTTATCACGAGGCGGTCAAGACCGAAAATGAGCTGGCCAGCGCCCTCAGCCAACCCTTTGAGTTGCCGGAAATATCCGAGGTCGCCTGGCCTAAGGCCAGAGGCTATCTGTTCAAGGAAGCCCGACTCCCAGAAAACCTGGTCGACTCGGCCCATGAGGAGCGCCGGATTATCTGTAACCACCTGGGTCTAATCATTTTTAACTGCGTGGCTGACTCGGGCATGTTTCTCATGTTTCCGCGCAAGATCAAGGAGCCGGGCCAGCTTCCGTTTGTGGAGGACCCCTTGCCCGAGAGCCAGCCCTGGCTTTTGCGGGGAGAGGGGGAGCCGCTGTATGTGACTGACCATCCCCTGGAGGCTTTGTCGCTCAAGTCCCTTTACCCGGATAGCCCGGTCCTGGCTCTGGGGGCCAGAACTCCGGCGGACTCCCTCAGTCCCTACCTGGGGGAGCGGAAGGCGGTGGTGGCCGTCCGGCCTGGCTACCAGGGCCGGCAACTGGCCAGGCGCCTAAAAGAGTTTAATCTGGAGATTCGCAAGGTTCCCCAGGGGCGGACCTGGTTAGAGTGGCGCCTGAAAGGCTGTCCCTGAGCCAGGAAAAGCGGGGAGCGCCCGGCTGGCCTCAGCCGGGAGCTCCCCGCTTTCGCAACTGTAAATTATTCGTAACCCTCTTTCCTCTGGATTGCGCGTCCAGACCCCAAGGAGGCTCCCATGAGCCAGAATTTTTGGCTGAAACTGGCCAAGCTCAGAACCTGGTCGGATATTGACCAGGCCCATCAACATAACTCCCGGGCGGCGCGGGTCATTAACGCCGATCCTAACCGCTCCGGGCTCAACCGTCTTCTCCTGGGCCAGGCTGACCTGGACGCCCGTCTGTGGGGCCGGGCTCGTCTGGGGGAAAGCCAGATCCCCAAGAATCGGCTTCTGGGGGCGTCGCTGCTGCTGGAGGCCAGTCCGAGTTATTTTCGGCCAGGTCGAGCCGAAAGGCCGGGGGAATTTGACTGGGACCGGGTCAATCCCTGGGCTCAGGCGTCCCAGCGGTGGTTGGCGGAAACGTTTGGGGCCAACGTCATGAGCTCCTTTCTCCATCTTGATGAGGTTACTCCCCATATTCACACCCTCATTATGCCGCTGACCCCGGACAATCGCCTCAATTATAGTTATTTTTTTAGTAATTTTGAAATGTTCAGGAAGTATTGGGAGACTTATTATGATAAAATCAAACATTTAGGGTTTGAGAAAGGGAGACCTGACAGTCTGATTAGAGCTTCGCCCAAAAGTCTGTCATATTATCCCTATGTCAACATCGCCCAAAAAGTTACCCCCTTATTAATCCCCAAGAGCCTGGCTCAACCGGAATTGCCAGGCCCCCTGGGCCGGCGGTGGCCAGGGCTGGCCGAAACAACCGCCAAGAAAACGGGTCTGGCCCTTTTGTCGCGGATTCGGGAGGAACTGGTCCAGCGGGTGAGACAATATAAAAGGCAAATTCTCGCCTTACGGGTTCAATTTAACCAAGCGTACAGATTTTTGGATAGTCAATTTGACTATAAAAAGGTCTTATTAGACTCTTTTAGTCTTATTCGGGACCGTTATGTGGGCTGTCGTTTAAGGCGTACCCCGGGAGTGGAGTTTACCAGCGTGGCCGCGGCCCGGAAAAGCCCAGAGACCATCAGGCCCTCAGAGCTCCCTCCCAGGGACGAGCGTCCCCTATCCCTGGGAACCCGACCAGGCTCAAAAACGAGGCTCCAACCCTGTTTCTGGGGCTCAGAATATTTTGAGGGGGATTACTCGCTGGGCCAGGGCCTCAAGTTCCAAGTCAAAGAAAACATCTGGCGCGACGTGGCCAACGGGATTGAGGGCCAGGGCTCGGTGGCTTTCTTTACCTATTTGTTGGGCTATCCGGCCTCAAAATGGTGTCAGGCGACAAAATTTATCGCTAATGATGAAAAAATTATCAAACTTATGGGTAGTCAGCCTCAGGTGGTCCTGGCCCGGGCTCTCTCCTATTATAAGACCCTCTTCATGGCCCAACGAATGGCCCAGGTCATGGCTCACAGTCTGAAGACCCTGGACAAACCCGAGCTCCGCCTCAGCGAGGCCCAGGAACAGTTGGCTGAGGCCTGGCGGGAGGTGGCCACGGAAAAACCTCCGTTTGGCCGGAGTCAAGAAATGGCCCTGTTCCCCGAAGAGAGGGCTGAATTGACCCAGCGGCGCGAACTTGAGCTGAGTTTGGTTCGGTGGCGTGGCGATGATGAGGAGGTCTGGGGCGATAAGGTCCCGCCTGAGATTAGCTCGCCCCAGGACCCGTCTGGTCAAAAAAATCAGACTCAAAAAAACGAGCCGGAGCTAGGCCCCCAACCAGGACCGCGGCCAGAGTATTGAGGTCTTGCTCGCCGCGGCTGACGATTAAACAGGAGGAAGCCAAAAATCACCGCTAAAAACCATCTTGTTCCGCGCCTGGGTGGCTTGAGGTTTCAGCAAATTCTGTGGATTGGGGGCCCGGGCTCCCTCAGTCCAGAAAGAAACTCTAACCAAGTCTATAGCTACTATAGCTATAGACTTGGTTCTCTTGATAACAGGATGAGTGTCGGGGAGATAACGAGGGAGGAGCCACTTTTAAATGCTTAAATTTTGCTAATTTTGGTATTGAATATTATATTAATAATGATTAAAGTGAAGTAAATTTAAAAAAACAATAACTACAAAAATTTATAAATAACTTCAGCTAGTGATGTTCTCGCAAAAATTCATTTTTTCACGGATTATGTTTTGTAACACCTGGACAATACTAATTTTATTTAAGGCGTATTTTTAAAATTCAGGGTTTTTGCGAAGGTGTCAGCTGGTAAAAGAGAAAAAAATTTTATCTTTTTAAAAAAGTTTAAAAAAATTGACAGCCCTCTGACTGACGCCTATACCAAGCTCAAGAGTGGTCGTAAAAAAGGGCCCTAGCAATATCTCCTATGTTTACTGTATCTTGCGTTCTTATCATAATAAAAACAGGATATCTAAATCAGATAATGTTTTAATTAGCAAAAAATTAAATAATGATTGATTTTTAATACATAACAATAATTATTAACTATTTTTTAATGATACTATTAGAAGTAAATCTTAGTTAATCACTAATTAAGACTACGCTGACAGCCTAATTAAAGATAAAATTAATAATGAAAATATTAAAAGATTTAATATATTTAAATTATTAAATAATTTACCTATTAAAGGTAATATTAAGCCACTTCTTGTACTCATGGAAGAAAGAGGCTATCTAAAATTTTGGTCAGTTTACTTTATAAGATAAATTGTATTCATCAACTCAAGGCTCAACTCTTCAACCTTTTCCAGAGGTAAATTCGTCTCGGTAGTGACTATTTCCTTGGCAACGCCTTGTTTGAGAATGTATTTAGCGTAATTACATATAATTGCGTCTTACTGAGAGATAACCGCGTAGGCCTGAGAAAGCTCGGATTTTAAAGGTTTGGCGACCACCTCTTCAAGATATTCACAGAGTAAATTCATTTTATTCTCTCCTAGGTGAGAGGGTAAATACTCATAATATTTA
>JAISMU010000095.1 GCA_031276635.1 Deltaproteobacteria bacterium
CGAGGACGCGTTAAGTTCTCTGGGTCAGAAGTTCATTTCTCAACTGGCGATCAATGTCATTTATGATGGTGTTCCGATCAGGGCTCATTTGGATTTGGTTCTCCTGGATCAGGTCTCACACGAAGTTACTGTTCTTGAGCTTAAAAGCGTGGGAACGATCAAGGAGTCTGTCGCTCAAACGCATGAGGCTCAAATCAATGGTCAAATCAGTTTGTTGTCAAAATTCTGGCGTGATCCTGTCTTTCAAGTCAATTATAACGATAAGCTTGTCGCCTTTCCTGAGATTGTCAAACAATTGCTGAATGTCAGTCTTGACGATAATCCTGACAAGCATTCAATTTCTGGTTATGTGCTTACTGTTTCTCCCAACAAAGCCAAGGCTTTCGGTCCATATACGCCTGACATTAATTTTCTGAAAGAGCTGTCAGGTCAAGCCTATTTTATCTGGAAGACGATTTCCGATATTCGTGATGGTGTTAAAACATTGGCCGATGTTCCAATAATGGATAGCTTTTCGCCATTGTGCGATTACTGCCGTTTTAACAAAGAATGCCCTAAGTTCAAGGGCGAGTCTCAATTAGGCCTCGAACAAGAGCTAGCGGCTTTAGCCGAGTTAAAAGCTCAAAGGAACAGGCTTGAAGAAGACATTAATGAGAGAGAAGGTCAACTTAAGACTCTCTATACTCTCATGGGCAAAACAGGTCAATGGATTGACTCAGGAGCTTATCGTTTCAAGGTCTCCACGCAAAAAGGACGTGTAACACTTGACCAGTTCGCGTTAAAGAAAAATCTCATTGAGCGTCTTCAGTTGGATGAAAAATTGATGACCGATATTATATCTTTTTCTTCTAAAACTGGCAAAGCCTTTGAGAGATTCTATCTCAGTCCAATTAATTAGGTTGTTTATCGATTATTATATCTATCTTTGGTATCCTGAATTACTATACTCACTTATCAATTTATCTCTCAAACCCCAGTCTTCCGTTTGGAGGACTGGGGATTTTTAACATTAAATGGGGAAAGTATGTCTATGTCAACTTTTGGTCTTGAAAGTCTTTATCCAGTGCAAGTTGACACTGGGATGATTTTCAGTGGCAAACCATCAGGCAAGCCAGTTATGGCTTTTTCATCACCTTCAGTTTTCACGCCTAAAGATGATCCTGATTACATTTTCTCTGACCAGAGTAGAGATCTCGTTGTCTGGTTTATGGAGAAATCCGATCCACTTTACGTTTTCGGTCCCTGTGGCTCTGGAAAAACTAGCCTTATTAAGCAATTGGCTTCCAAGCTCAATTACCCGGTTTTTGAGGTAACTGGTCATAACCGTCTGGAGTTTCCTGACTTAGTCGGACATCTCACGGTTAAATAAGGGCAGATGTCTTTCCAATACGGACCATTGTCTTTGGCTATGAAATATTGTAGAAAATTTTATTGAAAATAATAGATACGAGGTTTAGTTATATTCACGATACAAACAGTACTATGGATATGTTTTTTATATTGGTAAAAAAATATAAAAAAATTAAAGACGGCGCGCGCCGCCACTTCATCTAACCAGACTGAGTCCTCTTCGTGGCCTGGAGGCGGTTTTTAAGTTTAGCCTGAGGCTCGATTTCCAAGATGACCTCGCGCCCTTGGAACTAAGTTCCAGCCACTTGGGCGCGCCTTTTGACCCACTTGCCCATGGGCTATCTCGCTTCTTGACATCTAAATTGCCAATATGATATAAAATTAAACAACTTAATATAAAAAATCCTCGTTATTGTCAATGGTTGATTTTTTTTTATTCGCCAGCCAAAAAACCAACAACCCGCCGGACTAGGCCGACCAATGACCAGCCCGACCGCCGGGCAAAAAAAAAAGGATACCGCCTTGGCCACCCCGCCGATAGTCCAGCTGGTAGGCCTCTCCAGCCCCACTGACATTTCCCTGGATAGTCAAAAAATCCTGGCCGAGGCCACGGTTTTGGCCGGCCCGGAGCGACTTTTGGGTTTCTTTCCCGATTTCGCCCACTGTAAAATTCCCCTCGCGGGCTCGTTAATGGACTGGTTGCGGGCCATTGAGCTCAAATCCCGGACCCAAAGCGTCGTGGTCCTGGCCTCGGGAGATCCCAACTTCTTTGGCCTGGCCGAAAAGCTCCTCTCCGTCATTGACCCAGAGCGAGTCCAGATCTGGCCAGGGACGACCATGGTCCAGAAAGCCTTCGCCCTGGCCCGCCGCCCCTGGGCCGGGGTGGAGACCGTTTCCCTTCATGGCCGGCCCAGCTGGCGGGCTTTCTGGGCCGCGACCTTCCGGCTAAACCAAAGAGGCGGCTCTCTGGCCGTTTACACGGACCCGAAAAACACCCCCGCCCTGATAGCCCAGGCTCTGCTGGCCAGGGGCCAAGCTCATTTGCGGTTGACACTTTTTGAGGATCTGGCCACCCCGAGCCAAAAAATGACCTCACTATCCTTGGAGGAGGCCCAGAGCCGGAACTTTTCGCCTTTAAACCTGGTCACCCTGGAGGCTCCCAAGACAGCCTCCCCCATTTTCCTGGGAGCCCCGGAGGAGCTCTATGGCCCGGAAAACGGCCTGATCACCAAAAGCGAGACCCGCCTTCTAGCCTTGGGTTTATTGCGTCTGCGCGGCGGGGAAACTTTTTGGGACCTGGGGGCCGGTTGTGGCTCGGTGACGGTGGAGGCGGGCCGGCTGCTGGAGCGCGGCGAGCTCTGGGCCCTGGAGAAAAACCCGGCCCGCTTCCAGAGAATCTTAAACAATCAGCGGCAATTTGGCCTGGCCCACCTGAGCGTTGTCTTGGGGGAGGCTCCGGCCCAACTGGCCGAACTGCCAGACCCAGACCGGGTCTTTGTGGGTGGCGGTGGTCAGGCGCTGGGGGACATCCTCCGCGAAGTCTTAAGGCGTCTTAAACCCGGGGGAATCGTGGTGGCGGCCACCATTGACCCGGGTCATCTGGCCTTGGCCACTGAGATTCTGGGCCAAGGCCGGACCCCCGACGTGACCCAACTAGCCGCGGCCCGCTCTCAGGCCCTGGGACCAGGCTATTACTTAAAACCTCTGAGCCAGATCTGGCTGACCCGGGGATTTAGCCCGAAATGAAACTAACCGCCCAGACTCTGGGGGGCCAAAAACCCAAGGAGGCGCGCGTGTCTCAGGCAATTGTGTTTGTGGGGGCCGGCCCTGGCGATCCGGATCTCATCACGGTCGCTGGCCTGAAAGCCATTCAGGCGGCGGATTTAATCGTGGTGGCCGGCTCCCTGGTCAACCCGGCCATCTACGCGGACCGCTCCCCTCACTGCCGGGTAGTCGACTCCGCCCCCCTGGATCTTCCGGCTATTGTTGAGTTGATGCTCCAGGCCTTTCGGGCTGGGCAGGCGGTGGTCCGCCTGCACACCGGGGATCCGGCCCTGTACGGGGCCATCCGAGAGCAGATGACCCTTTTGAGCGAGGCCGGAGCCCCCTATCGGGTCATCCCCGGGGTCACCAGCGCTCTGGCCGCCGCGGCCACCCTGGGGCTGGAGCTGACCCTGCCGGAGGTGACTCAGACCGTGATCCTGACCAGAGCCCCCGGCCGCACCCCCATGCCTCCGGGCGAGGATCTGGCCAGCCTGGCCGCCCACCGCGCCTCCCTGGCCATCTATCTCTCGGCCGCTCAGGGCCCGGCGGTCAGCCAGATCCTGAGCGAGGCCTATGGCCCCGACGCCCCGGTGGCCCTCGGCTACCGGATCTCCTGGCCGGACGAGAAAATAGTCTGGGCCACGGCCGCGACTTTGAGCCAGGCCCTGGCCGCGGAAAAATTGGACCGCCACACCCTCATGCTGGTGGGCCCGGCGGTGGCGGCTCTCCGGACCGGGCAAAACGCCCCCAAGTCTCGCCTGTATGACCCCAGCTTCAGCCACCTCTACCGGGTTGGCCAATGAGGCGGGTGGCCATCTACGCCCTGACCGCCCCAGGCTTGGAGCTGGGGCTGCGGCTGGGGAAAAGCCTTCAAAGCCTCCTGGCCTCGCCGCTGGTGGGGCCAGAAAGGGGACTCGCGACTCCGACGGCGGGGCTTGAGCCACCTGGGGGCCTGGCCCGAAACAAGATTGTCTTGGCCCCTGACGAAAAAAATTTGACCCAAAGCGGTTTGACTCAAAACAATCTTGACCAAGATAATTTTGACCAAGACAATTTTGACCAAGATAAGGCCCCTCAAATTGAGGTCTATGGCCCCCGCCGCCTGGCGGCGGCTTTTCCCGATTTCCAGCCTTTTAACCGGTTGGGGGAGATATTAACCGCCAACTTCGCCCAGTATGAGGGCCACGTGGTCATTGGAGCCATTGGTTTGACGGTCCGACTCCTCGCGCCCCTCTTGCGCGACAAACGCTCAGATCCGGCCGTGGTTGGCCTGGGTCAGGACGGTCGCTTCGCGGTGAGTCTCCTCTCCGGCCATCTGGGAGGGGCCAACGAGCTGGCTCTCCGGGTGGCTCTGGCCACCGGCGGCCAGGCTGTCATCACCACGGCCACCGACCTGGGGGAACAACCAGCCCTGGAGGTTCTGGCCCGGGACCAGGGACTGCTGGCTCAGAACTGGCCCAACCTCGCCCCCCTGGCCCGGGCTCTGGCTGAGGGGGAGGCCATCGCTCTCCATGATCCTCATAATTTTTTTCGCCCGGCCCTGAAACCCTGGCCCGGCAGTTTTCGACCCTTTCAGGCCGGGGACCTTCAGCCAGGCCTGTGGGTGGACTACCGAGAAATCGCCCCGGCCCACTGCTTTGTCTTAAGGCCGCCCGCCCTGGCCGTGGGCCTGGGTGGCCACCGGGGCGTAGGCCGGGACGAGTTGGAAGAGCTTTTGCGCGAGACCTTCAAAGAAGAAAATCTCTCGCTCCTGGCCATCAAAGCCCTGGCCACCATTGACCGCCGGGCCCAGGAGCCGGGCTTTCAGGATCTAGCCGCCAAACTGGGCCGGCCCATGTGGGCTTACCGGCCCGAGGAGCTGGCCCAGATCCCGACCCCCAACCCCTCGGGCCTGGTCCGAAAAAACATAGGAGTTGACTCTGTATGCGAAGCAGCCGCCATTCTAGCCGCCCAGCGGGGGCCTCTGCTGGTTCCCAAACACAAATCGAGGCGCTGCACCTGCGCCGTGGCCCTGGGAGCCTGGACCTCATCGGCCTGGGTCCCGGACATGAAGCGGGCCTGACCCGAGAGGCGGTCGCGGCTTTAGGCCAGGCTGAGGCGGTCTTTGGCTACGGGCTGTACCTGGACCAGGCCCGACCCTTTTTAAGCGACGCCTGTCAGGTCGAGGCCAGCGGCATGACCCAGGAGCTGGCCCGGGCCGAGCGGGCTCTGGAACTGGCCCTCGCGGGCTTAAGAGTGGCGGTGGTCTCCGGCGGGGACTCAGGGGTCTACGCCATGGCCGGAGCGGTTTTTGAGCTGGCCGCCGCCAAAAAGTTGAATCTGGGAACCGGCCCGGGCCAACTCCTGATCCAGGTCACCGCCGGCGTCCCGGCGGTCATCGCCGGGGCGGCCCGCCTGGGAGCCCCCTTGACCCACGACTTCTGCGCCATCTCGCTGTCAGACCGCCTGACTCCCTGGCCGCTCATTGAGAAAAGGCTGGATCTAGCCAGCCAGGCCGGCTTTGTTATCGCCCTCTACAACCCCAAGAGTCATGGCCGGGACTGGCAGCTGGCCCGAGCCGCCGAAATCCTGGGCCAGAACCTACCAGGCCAGACCCCAGTGGGCCTGGTCAGTCGCTGTGGCCGGGAAGGCCAGAAAACAGCGATAACCGAGCTGGGGAGCTTGGCCAGCCAGGAAGTGGATATGCAAACCCTGGCCATTGTGGGGAACCAGACCACGTTTGTTTACCAGGGCTATCTGATTACGCCCCGCGGCTACGCGGCCAAATACAGGGACAAGGTTTAACTTCTTGGGGGAGACATTTTTTAAGGTCGGGAACTGATACCCTCACACGCGAAGGCCAAAAAGCCAATTAACTCTTGTCAAAAAAGATTTTTACTGCTAAATTGATTGCGCTTGAGGATTTTCCATGAAATAAGCTAAAATTTCGCGGACAAACGAATTCATGGGGAGGCCAAATACTCAGAAGATGGGCAGGACATGGCGTAGCGCTAGATAGCGCGCGGAAATGAGTTCTAGGGGCGCTGGCTCAAATCCAGTCAACCCGACCATTAACATTGAAGAATTTACCTCCAAAATAATTTAGATTCCTCTCAATATTTCCATGGATTTTACTAAAATATTTACTAAATAAAAGAATACTACAATTTTTTATTCTACGGACTACTGCTTGCTCAAATTAGTTTCAAATTTAGCTTACTTAGTAATTACTTTTGATTATTTTATTAATCAATGAATTATTTAATACTAGATAATTTTGCCATTTAAAATTTCTTCAGTGCTTTATTTAGTTAATATTTTTTTAATTTTAATAATCAAAGGGTAGACAAAAATGAACTTATTGCCTGTCGGAGTAGCTGATTTTCAAGAAATCCGTGAATCTGGCTATATTTACGCTGACAAAACTGAGTTTTTATACAATTTACTCAAATACCGCAGACCATTTTTCCTCTCTAGGCCCCGCCGCTTTGGAAAATCGCTTTTAGTAAGCACCATTAAGGCTATTTTAAGAGGCCAGAGAGAGCTATTCAAAGGGCTGTGGATAGACCAGTCCGATTATGACTGGCAACCTTATCCGGTCCTTCATTTGAGTCTGTCCGCCGTCAGGACCGACAGCGTGGCGACTGTCAATAACACTTTACTGTCTAAGGTTAAAAATATCGCTGACGCTGAGGGCTTGTTATCAATTCAAGAGTCCACCCCAGAGAGTTTTTTCGAAGCTTTGATCAAAGGGCTTCACACAAAATATGGCCAGAAACCCGCGATCCTCATTGATGAGCACGACGCCCCCATCCTGAGTAAAATCACTGAGCCCTCGCTGGCCGCGGGTATTCGGGACACTCTTAAGCTTTTTTATAGCGTTATGAAAGATATGGAGGAATTTAGAGGTTTTACCTTCATCACTGGAGTGACCAAATTCGCCCAGACGCCCATTTTTTCTGGCCGTAACAACCTGGCGGATCTAACTCTCAATCGGAGATACGCCAATATTTGTGGTTTTACTATTGACGAATTTGATACCCTTTTTCAAGATCGACTGGAAGAATCGCTGGAGGAATTAAAAGAATTTGGCGAGATTGACCAGACAGACACAGCCGTTGACCTCCGGCGTAAAATTTTGGA
>JAISMU010000115.1 GCA_031276635.1 Deltaproteobacteria bacterium
GTGGTCACGGCGGACCGAGTTCCCGAGGCCAAAAAAACTGTTACCAGCAATATTACGGTTATCGCCAGGAAGGATTTGGATCTCTCAACAGCCACGGATTTGGGCGGTCTTTTGGCGGAAAGGGGCTTTCAGGTTCGAAAATATCCTGGTGTTGAGACTAGTGTTGGCCTGAGGGGTTTCAGAAGCGACACACATGGCAATGATTTAGGAAGTTATGTCTTGATTTTAGTCAACGGTCAGAGAACGGCCACCGGGAATTTCGCCAAAATCATGTTAGATTCGGTGGAAAAAGTGGAAATTATTAGAGGCCCCGCCTCAGTCCAATATGGCGCGGCGGCCATGGGAGGCGTTATCAATGTCATAACCAGGAAAGGAGAGGATGGTTTGACCGCTAAAGCTGAGGTCGGTTTTGGCAGTTTCAATTCTTTTAAGAGTTTAGTTGGTTTTTCTGGTCGGAAAGAAGAGTTTGACTTTTATGCCAGCTATAGTCACTCCAGCTCAAAAGATTATAAAGATGGGCGTGGTCGGAAAATTAAAAATAGCTCCATTGACAAAAATGACTCGCTAAACACCAGTTTTGGCTATACATTCATAGGCCTGCATAGGATTGGCGTGGAGTTTAATTACGCGAATTTTGAGGGAATTGGTAGCCCTGGTCCGGTAACTTCCCCGTCGGAAATTGAAACCATGGACAAAAGTAACCAATCAATTCGTCTGAGTTACGACGGCGAAACAGAAGGTGGCGAGTGGTCGTGGTCGGCCAATTACACCTTCGCTGAAGATAAAAGAAAATATTATGATCTTCCTGATTGGAACACTGGTGGAATCCAAGATTCATTTTATACTGTAAAAGCTAATATGATACAAACACAGATTAATTATAATCTTCAAATTTTTAAATTAACAGCTGGTTGGGATTATAATGGTTATAAAATAGATGAATATGAATCTAACTATATTGATGATAGATTAAAAGCTGATTATGATACATCATCATTTTTTATGTTAGGAAAACTTATTTTGTTAGATGAAAAATTTATTTTGTCAGCTGGTGGACGCTTTGATGAATATAAAATAAAAATTAAAAATCAAAAAGATAATAACGAAGACAGATTTTCACCATCTGTCGGGGTCGCCTTCTTGCCTATTCCTTGGCTTAAATTTCGCGCGCATTACGCTGAAGGCTTCAAAATGCCGACCACTCTCCAGCTCTTGGGGTACCCGTCAGGAAAGGCTACCAACTTTAAACTTAAACCAGAAAATAGTAAAACCTGGGAATTTGGTTTTGACGCGGCGGGAGAATTTACAAATTTAAGTTTTACTTATTTTCAAAGCAAGCATGATAATTTTATTGTTGGTCGGAATTTGCCTGGATTTATTTATGAATATTATAATTTAGATGGTGAAGTAGAGCGAAATGGAATTGAAATTGAAAGTAGTATTGATATAAGTGGATTATTAGGTTATAGTTTTGAGCTAAGGCCATACGCCAACATTAACATAATGACGAAATATGAAGATATGGCTACAGGATTAAAGATTCCATATGTCCCAAGAATGACCGCCGGTTACGGCCTCAGGTTCGTCCACCCAAACTATAATTTGTCATCCCAACTCAATTTTCGTTATTCTGGGGCTGAGTATCAAGACACGACTGAAACCGCTCGAAACGGAGGCTTCACTGTGGCCGATTTTTCCATCCAGAAAAGAATTTTGGATTTTGGCGACAAAGGCCACCTGGATATTCGAGCGGAAGTCTTGAATATATTTGACAAATATTATGAGAGCATAAAAGATTATCCAGATGCCGGGCGGAGTTTCTTCGCGGCTTTGTCATACAATTACTGATAACGATTGGTCGACCGCTTGAATATTTAGAGACTTAAGTCGTCCTAAATTGATCCCCTGAGTCAAGATGTTTGCTCTGACTCAGGGTTTTTTTATTAGTTCGCGCTATTCATTAACTAGATTCGTGAGGTTGTTATTTGATATTTTATGATGTTTCGGTAAATTTCACGATTGCTCAGGCATATTTTATTTTATGACCATTGAGCAATTGTATTTAAACTTAATAATATCGTTCATTGAATATTTTAGCTTAAATCTGGAACCGTGATTGGCGTTGATGTTTTGTCTCGAAAAGGATGCCACTTTTTGCAAAATGTTGTCTTTTGAGTATGAGGTAAATTTTTTGACTTTTTTCGCTGATACTCACGCTTAAATTTAATTTTTAAGGTTTCTGACATCTCGGCGGAGCTCAAAATCAAAATTATGACCATTCTGACCGGGTTTTATAGGCAAAAATTTATTTGGGAAGATTTGATAAGGGCACTTCAGTTAATTATCTAATTTTGGAGTCTTGGAGGGAGGAAAAAAATTCTTGTTTTTTTTACGGAAATTTGGTATAAATACTTATTGTAATAAGTAAGCAAATTAGTTCTTTTTGATTGATTTTTAGCTAAAAATATTTAAAATTTTTTGTCTTTAGTTTCTATTTTTTCATAAAATTTTAACATCCAGGAGCTCCTTAACCGGAGAGAATAGGGAATCCCGTTAAAATCGGGAGCGAGCCCATCGCTGTGCGTTCCGCCGATTTCGGCCACCTTTTTCGCCTCGCGCGTCACTGTCCTTAAGATGGGAAGACCGCGAAAAAGGGGAACAAGCCAGAAGACCTGCCTGGTTGATCTCGTTTTTCCGGGGAAGGAAAAACTGGATGATAGTCGATCTCTGGATATAGGGCTCCGGATCACTCAGGTGGTCCGGTTTTTTTTTATGGTGGCCAGGTTGATGAGCAAATTAATTGGCGCGCTTATTTTTGTGGTGACCTGGGAGCTGGTCGCCCCAGCTTGGGGCGACCCGGCCCGGGATTTCATCTGGTGGAAAATGGTGTCTCAGAGCCAATCCCCTGAAGGGGGCCATTTGATTTCTTATCGCCTGGAGTCTCCAGGCGCGACCGCAATTGAGGATCTGGAGGTCATCTTTCGGGTGTCCCCATATCAACGCGCTGGGGCGGCGCGCTCTTTCGGCCAAGGCCAGTATTTCCAAAAAATTGTCCATCCTGGTCAGCGGGATTTTGTTTTTCATGGAGGGCAATCGGCCAAGATAGACATCTGGGCCAGGGCCCGGCGAGGCGAGAGGTGGTTGTTCGCTCAGACTCTCGTCGCCACTTTCGGGCAGTCGGGTTTGGGCGATTCAGAGTCCAGCGCCCTCGTTGATTTCGATTGGGCCCCAGACTGGCCCCAATGGCGATTGGCCGGCGCGGAGATGTTTTATCGGGCTCAGGCGGGCCAACCTCTGTCTTTGGAGTTGAGCGTCCAACCCCGCCTGGTTCAAGTCCTGGAAGACCAGGTGACGATGGCCAATTGGCCTGGCCGAGAGCTGGGTCTTTATCAATACGTGTCGTCCCAAAATCATCAATTGGCTCAGAGTGGTTACACGGCTCAAAAAAAAGACGTGATTTTTCTGGCCTCCCTGGGTCAGTTGGGCGAGGCCACCTTTGCCCTCCCGGTCTACCGGGCTTATTACGGGCAGTTGGACTATAAGAAAGGCCTGACGGTCATGGCCGCGTTTTTTGTGGGGACAATCGGGTTGGTCTCCTTTCACGGCCGGAGGTTTGAGTCCCAGTGAGCGCGCAACGGATCAGACAGGCCGTCCAGTACCTCTCGTTTGTCATTTTGATGTATGGCGGGCGGGTGGGAATTCATCTGGGTTCGGCTCTGCCTTGTTTCGCCTGCCCATTTGTTCCTGGCTGCGGGGGATTTTGTTATTTGATGGGCCTGCAGGGATACATCGGCTTTGGCCTGGTGGCCGGGGCGGCGGCGGGCAAGGAGGTCTTGGTCGCCCTGGGTTGGTTTTTAGTGTTTGTGGTTTCGGTCGCTCTTTTGGGCAAAGTCTGGTGTGGTTGGATTTGTCCCTTTGGGTTGATTCAGGACTGGTTGTCGTGGCTCAGAAAAAAATTAGGCGTTCGGGAGCGATATCTCTCGCTAGGGGGCAAAAAAGCCATTGGCTCAATCAAGCACATCTTCTTGATTTTGATCGTTACGCTGCCGCCTTTGATTACCGCCAAGATTTTGCCCCCGGACCTGTACTTGCCTTTTTGTAATATCTGTCCCGGAAAACTGCTGCTCCCTCTTTTCGCCGGGGAGACGAAATATCTGGCCCTCAACCTGGATAACGCGGTGACCTTGTGGGTATCCGTGGCCTTAATCGCGGTTACGGCCAGTACCCTGGTGGCCGCGTTTTTTAAGGATCGTTTTTTTTGTCTGTTCTGCCCTCTCTTGGCCCTGATTCATTTTTTAAGGCCTCTGACCGCGTTGCGACTGGTCAAAGAGCCGACTTTTTGCGTAGGCTGTGGCAACTGCCGGCGCCACTGTCAGATGGATGTCCGCGTCCTTGATCAGAACATCAGTCAGGCCCAGACCATGGAATGCGTGGATTGCCTGAGGTGTCTGGAGGCTTGTCCTTCCAGCGGGGCCCTCAGTTTGAAGTTCTTGGGGTTCCAGCTCTTTTCCTCCTCCAGATGGGCGACCTCGGCCTGGCGACGTAAACCATGACCAGCCCCGGGAACCGTCATGAGAGGTTGTTGGGCAAAGTCCGGGACAAGGTCGCCGGGGAGGAGAGGGCCCTGCTGGACTGGTTGCGGAGTCGGCCAGATTACCGCCCAAGATTCCAATATTTCTTGGGGTTGCTTTCGGATCGCCGGCTCTCAACCATTGAGTCTAGGTGTGAGCGGCCAGTGATCCGTTTATTGTGCGTCCAGGCTCCTCTGGAGTTGATTTGGGCGGCGGGGTTTCAGCCCGTGAAAATCGCCAGCGGTTCCTCGGCGGAGGCCCAGTTTTCAACCCTCAACTGGCCAGCATTGATGTGCCCTTTGATCAAGGGGATTTTAACCAACCTGGAGACGGAGGCCGAGCTTGCCCCTGGGCCTTGGGTTATTCCCACTTCCTGCGACTGGGTAGTTAAGTTTTGGGAAGCGCGCCAAAAAGTCGCCCCAGGCGGCGGGGAGGTCCAATGGTTGGAGTTACCGCATTTGAAAAACCAGCCAGGAAGTCAGGCCAGATGGTTGGAAGAGATCCGGCGGCTGAAGAAATTTCTGGAAAAATTACGAGGCCGCAAGATAGGGCGCGAGGATCTGCTCCAGGCCGTGATGGCTCTGAACCGGGCCTGGGCGGCGGTTATTGAGCTCAAGAAAGCCCGGCGCGACGGTCGCTTGGCCTCGGTGTGGTTTTTGACGATTCTGGGGGCCTTTTTCCTGGATCGGCTGGACCGCTGGACCGCTGAGGTGGAGGCGGCTCTCGCGGAATTGGGGGCGGGGCAGTCAGCCGGGCCCAGGATTTTTCTGGCTGGGTCGCCTATATTTTTTCCGAATTTTAAGCTCCCGGCCCTGCTGGAGGAAGCGGGCCTGCTGACTGTGGCCGATGATTTGTGTTCCTCGGAGCGGACTACCCCTGGGGGTCAGGTGTTTGAGGACGTCTCTGAGTCTGGGCTCCTGGCCAGCCTGGCCGGGCGCTATCATCAAGGCTGCCTGTGCCCGACCTTTGGGGACAACGAAAGGCGGGTCAACAACATTCTCAGTCAAAGGCGGGAGTCTGATTTCCAGGGGGTGGTTTTTGGGGTTCTGAAGGGCTGCCATCCTTACGATTTGGAAAGTTCGACTATTGAGGACACTCTGAAATGCCAGGGGTTAAAGTTTCTGCGCCTGGAGACGGATTACGCCACCGAGGACCGACAGAATCTTCTGACTCGCCTGGAAGCTTTCCGACATAATCTGGCTGGAGAATAAGAAAGTGGCGATCAAGGCTGGTTTTGATTTAGGTAGCACCGCGATAAAAGTTGTTTTGACCGAGGGAGCTCAGCTTCTTTGGAGTGGGCAAACCCCCACGGCCCCGGGTCAGGAAACCTTGGCCAAGGGGTTGCTGGAGAAAGGTCTGGCCGAGTTAGGCCTGCCTCTTGACGCGGTCACCCAGGTGGCCGCGACTGGTTATGGCAAAGGCCTTTGCGGTTTGGCCGAGTCGCGGGTGGATGAGATCCGGGCTAACGCGTTGGGGCTTTTCCGTTTGAGCTCGGGTCAGGCTCGCCATATTGTCAATATCGGGGGCCAGGATATCAAGGTCATTCATCTTGATGAGCGAGGCCGGGTCAGTGATTTCAAGATGAATGACAAGTGCGCGGCCGGGACGGGCCGGTTTTTTGAGCTGGTGGCCCGCCTTCTGGACACCCCGATCACGGATTTTGCCCGTTTGAGTGAGCTGGCCACCGAGGACATCTCCTTGAACAGCACCTGCGTGGTTTTCGCTGAAAGCGAGATGGTCTCCCTCATGGCCAAGGGGGCCAGGAATGGAGATATCATTAAAGCCTTGCACGCCTCGGTGGCCAGAAGAGTGGCCATGATGCTCAATAAGGCTGACTTGGGGGCGGGGGTTTGGCTTGATGGCGGTCCAGCCAAGAATCCGGCCTTGGCCCTAGCCCTGGAAGACGAGCTGTTGGCTGAGGTCAAAGTTCTGGCCAACCCGCAGATGACGGTGGCTTTTGGGGCGGCCCTCTCTTTGGGAGTTTAGCGGGGGATGATTTTTTGTTAGCGTTTTTAAAGGCCAGTCCGCTCTGGCTGGGATTTACTCAGGTGACTTATGCGGTTTAAAGTTTTGATGGTTTTCTTTTGGCTCGTTTTCTGGGGATTGACTGGCCCGGCTTTTGGTGGCTCGGCTGGCGAGGATCCGGAATTAGCCGAGATTTTAGCCGAAAAGGTGGCCCGGCTCCCGGGCGAGAAATTAAAAAAAATCATCTTTGTGGAGTTGAGCCCTGCGGGCTTACGGGTCGCCGGGACAGGCTCAGTTTTGGCCGCCATCATTGCCAACGCTGGCGGAGTCTGGCCAGAGGGGCTGGGCGGGGGGGATTTTTACCCTCTCGATCTGGCGACCTGGAAAAAATTAAGCCCTGAGGTTCTGATCATTCGGACCAAGGATCGGGCGGCGGCGCGAAAGTTTTTGAGCCAGCGGTCATGGCGCGATGTCCCGGCGGTAAGAAACGACCAGATTTTTGATTTTCCCGACGGGTTGGTCGACCAGGCTCAGAACTACCAGAGCTATTTTGCCGCCTGGTTGGCCGGGACTCTTTACCCGGAGGAGTTTGGCCGAACGGAAAACCTGGTCCGGCCTCAGCGGGTTCTCTCGGCCAAGCCCTTGAAGCTGGATATTCCCTACGTTGAGAAGGCCACCATTGTAGATAGCCGAATTCTGGATTTTATCCACCGCTCCCTTGTCATCCGTTTCCAGAGCCCGCAGGAGGTCATCTCCACGGCCAGTGGCTCGTTCGCGGCTGTGGAGGCGGTGGGCAATTCCTATTCGCCAGCCCCCACCTGGCCCATTTACCATCAGAAGAGTTTCGCTGGCTCCATGCGCCTCCTTCATGAGGTTCTGGGGCTTAATCAGGAGAAATCCGCCCTTTTGGGCACGGGGGCGGACTTAAATAACCTGGTGGTGACCACCAGAAAGTATCAGGACCTGATTGTTACCACGTTGATTACCGCCGGGGTGGAAGGCAACGCCCTGCGAGCCGGGAGCGACGAGGGGGCCTATATGGAGCCAGGCACCATCAACATCATCGCCCTCGCCAACCGGCGTTTGTCTCCTGGGGCCATGGCCAACGCCATAATTCAAATTACCGAGGCCAAGACTGCCGCCTTGTGGGAGATGGATATTCGCAGCGTTCAGACTGGCCTGGAAAACCCGGCCACTGGCACCGGAACCGACAGCGTCATCGTGGTCAGGGGGGAAGGGAAGGCGATCTCCTACTCTGGCGGGCACACCAAATTCGGGCAGCTCTTGGCTGAGTCGGTCAAAACTGGAGTCTCGGAAGCCATCCTCAAGCAAAACGGCAAGACCCGGCAGCGGACGGTCCAGGCCCGCCTGGCCGAGCGAGGGCTATACTACCCAGAGTTGACCAAGTATTTTGAGAACCCTCGCTATAAGGGGTTTATGGAGTTAGCCTTCAGCCTCAGCGACGCCCACCGTTTTGGTCAGGCGGTCGATTTGACGGCCTTTGAGTCCCTGGCCTTGATGGTGGCCGGGGAAATCGCGGGTAAACCCGTGACCAGGCTGGAGCTGCCGGCCAAGGGCGAGAAGACGCCAGTTCCCATGTCCTTGGCGATCCGGGCTTTTTTGACCGGGCAAAAGGCTCAATAGAGTTTTTTTGGTAATGTATATATTTTTATTTTTTTTTAGGAGTTTTTTGGATAAATAAAGATGATATTTAGTGCACAATTAATCATTTAAGTATCTTTAGGCTTGATAAGTTGGCCTTGAGTTTGCGCTCTCTCTCTTAATTGCACTTCTTTTTTGATAATAAATAGTTTTATATATATTACTAAAGAAATATTTAATAAATATAATATGAATGAAATAAAATCACCAGACAAAAATATTCAGTCAGTCAATCAAAGTTCTGACCAACCAAGTCGGAAATTGAAAGATCAACTCTTGATAGAGGCGGTCGAGTCTTTTTTAGCGCGGACAACCAAGGACGAGCCTGACCCCATAATGCGCTGGACCATAAAAAGCTCTCGCGAT
The DNA here is from genome assembly GCA_031276635.1 of Deltaproteobacteria bacterium. Classification (GTDB taxonomy): domain Bacteria; phylum Desulfobacterota; class Desulfarculia; order Adiutricales; family Adiutricaceae; genus JAIROO01. The sequence continues at coordinate 8,565 of JAISMU010000115.1, forward strand.
ATAGCCAAAGAACTGGCCAAGTCTGGCCAGCTTATCAGTCACCCGCATGAGGGTAAAGTCCTGAAGAGTCTGGGCTACAGCCTTCAATTAAATAATAATGATTATAAAAATTTTAAATCTAGAGAACTTACTGTCCAATTTAAACTTATTAATAGTCTGGCTAAAAAGGCCAATATTGAAAAACAGTCCAGAATCTATATTAATTCTTTTATGAACAATAGCGGGAGACAGACGGTGGGACCCGTCCCCCTTCCCTGGAATTTTCAAGACGGATGGCGCGGGGGAGACTATACGGCCTCCTTCAAGGTACCGTCGCGAAGGGCGAGAACCTCTTGTTCTGACAGCTCAGTGAACTCGACGATGGTGTCTATTGTCTGCCCCTTGGCCAACATCTTCAAGGCGACCTTCCGAGCTTTCTTGAGCT
>JAISMU010000133.1 GCA_031276635.1 Deltaproteobacteria bacterium
GGACTCGAGTTCTGAACCCCATTTCAATCCTGAATTTTTTTAATGACAGTTATTTTAAAGAATATTGGAACTTTTCCGCTCATTCCTATGTGTTTCTCAAAAATACAATGGCCGCTAATCCTTTACCAATCTTAAAAACTGGCCTTCAAGGGTATTCTGAAAGAGACCTATCTCTAATTTCAGTCGGACACCTCGCGACCGTGCCTTTACTGTTTCATACAGGGTATTTGACCATAGATAAAATTGTTAAAGTTGATGGTAAAGACCAATATTTCTTTAAGGTTCCTAATTTTGAGTTAAAAGACTCGTACTATAATATTTTACAAGAATGTTTATATATAAAAAACAGCGTCACTGAAGCCTCGGAATTAAACCAAGCTCTGAGGGAGCGGGACAGCGAGCTACTTACTGATATAATTAACGTACTTTTTAACCGTATTCCCTATGATCATTATAAAAAAAATGAATACCTGAAAGAATCTTTCTTTCATATGGCTTTATTGTGTTATTGTTCTGGCCTACTATCCGATACCAGGGCTGAGGAGGTTGGGTCTAAAGGGAAAAGTGATCTGATCCTGATAACCGCGGGCGGCCCACCCGCGTTTATGGAGATCAAATACGCCAAAAGCCCTGGTCGAACGGGTCTGGCGAAAACTCTGGACAAATTGGTCGAGCAAGCCTTCAGAGCCATCAAGGAAAAAAAATATGGCGAGCGTTATAAGCTGCCTGGCCAGGACATTGTGCCCATAGGTCTGGGCGTCATCGGTCAGGGCGAGGTCAAAGCTGTTTTTGGCGACCCCGCGAAGTCAACAGTTTAAGGGCGTCCGTCCCAGGCTTGCGTGGCTGTTGTTGAAGATAAATTTATTGGGTGGCTCGAGAGTTCCCAGCTTGGGACAGCTTTCGCTTATTTTCTCGCCAGGGCTATTATTCCTAATTTCCGCTCAGTCCGTCCCGACTAATTTTTCCTCCTCATCCAGCCCGTTCGATAAAATCAGCTCAAAAAAGGCCGGCTAAATAGTATATAAAAAAAACCATAAATACAAATTATATCTTCTGTGAAAAATAAATTATAAGATTCCCAAAATTCTTTTCCTGTTTTTTTTATTGACAGGAAAATAATTTATGGGATAATTCAGTTTTTTCTGAATCGCTTCCCTTAATAATAGCCTAACTTAAAAAATTTCAACAGGGAGATCGTCAGTTATTATGGCCTGGAGTTTCGAAGCCTGGCGGGCTATTGAGCCTGTATTCACGGCAATTACCCAGCATCCTTTCGTCACCGGCCTCATAGATGGCAGTCTGGCTAAGGAAAAGTTCCTGTTCTATCAGAGCCAGGACTACTTGTATCTCAACGATTTTTCCAGGTCCCTGGGCGCCATCGCCACGCGCCTGGAGAATATGGATGACTCGGCGACCTTTCTGGAGTTCGCCCAAGGCGCCTTGAAGGAACGAGAGCTCCATCTGTCTTACCTTGGGGGAGTTGAGCCGACCCAAAAGCTGCCTCCATCTTGCGAGCTCTACGTTTCTTTTCTGGGCAAAATATTGGCCTTCAGCCCGGTTGAGACCGCCGCCGCCTCGATCCTGCCGTGCTTTTGGATTTACAAAAAAGTCGGCGACTTCATCCTGGCCGCTAAACCCTCGCCTCAGAACCCTTATCGCGATTGGATCAACTTGTACGGCGGGGAAGAATTCGCCACCCTCGTCAACAAGGCTCTGGCCATCATCGACCGGCTGGCCGCGGCGACCTCGCCGAAAGTCCGCTTGAGCATGACCGAGGTTTTTGTCATGGCTTCCAGGCTGGAGTGGATGTTCTGGGATAGCGCCTGGCGCCTGGAAGAATGGCCGGTCTGAAAAAATTGGCGCGCCAACTCCCGCCCGCCAGAGAATTCACCAATATTGGCGTAATGTCAGCCTTCGCGATCAATTTTCTGGTCAACGACAGGAGAAAATAATGACCAGTCCCCAAAAAATTGACCAAACCAGACCCAAAATAGACGCCCACGCCCATGTGGGGCAGTTCGGCTCCTGGTGCGGGGTGAGCGTCAGCGCCTCAGAGCTGGTCGCCCAAATGGACCAATATGGGGTGGAAAAAGCCATCGTCAGTTACCCCGACAATGAGGTGACCCTGGCGGCCCAAAAAGCCTTTCCCCAAAGACTCGCCGCCCTAGCCTGGCTCAACCCCAACGAGGGCGAGGCGGCCAGCCGACTTTTTGGCGACCTGATCGAGAAACGACTGATCGCCGGCTTGAAGCTCCACCCCCTGTTTAACGCTTATGTCGCCGATGACGAGTGTGTCTATCCCTTGATGGAGCTGGCCAGCCAAAAGGATCTGCCCGTTTTTATCCACTCCGGCCACCCGCCCTTTTCCCTACCGTGGAGCGTGGGGCAACTGGCCGAAAAGTTTCCGCGAGTCAGGCTGGTCATGGTCCACATGGGCCATGGGCATGGGGTTTATATCCAATCAGCCATTGAGGTGGCCCGCAAACACGACAACATCTGGTTGGAAAACTCTGGCATGCCTATGCACACCAAAATCAAGGAAGCTTACCAGAAAGTCGGCTCAGAGCGACTATTCTGGGGCAGCGACTTGCCCTTTCATCATTACGCCGTGGAAATTCTCCGAACTGAGGTCAGTGGCCTGGGGCCGAAAGAACTCGCCAAGGTCTTCCACGACAACATAAATAATTTTATGGGCTGGGGCAGATAGGCCACAAATAAAGGGAATCCAGCGGGCTGACCAACTGACCGGCCCGCCAGAGAGGGACTTCCGATTATTTTTTCAGCTCCCGCAATTTGGCCAGGACAGCCTCGGCGTGGCCCTTGGCCTTGACTTTAGCCCAGACGGCCTTGACCAGGCCCTTGGAGTCAAGCAGGTAAGTGCTCCTGACCACCCCGTAGTACTCCCGACCACACATTTTTTTCAATTGCCAAACCCCGGCGGGCTCTAAGAGAGTTTTCTCAGGATCGCTCAACAAAGTCAGGCCCAACTCTTGCTTGGCGATGAAGTTGACGTGCGATTGGACCGAGTCTGGGCTGACTCCCACCACCAGGGCTTTCAACGCCTTGAATTGGTCAGCCAGGCAGGTGAAATCCTTGGCCTCCAGAGAGCAACCAGCGGTGTTATCCTTGGGGTAAAAATAAACCACGGCCCAATGGCCCAAAAGTTTTGACCGAGAAAAAGGTTGCCCCGCCTGATCGGTCAGAGTGAAATCTGGAAACGGTTGGCCTATCTCAAGCATATTTTTCTCCCAAATTGATTAAACGGCTACCCATTAATTTTGAGTGAGCCGGGTCTGATTAAACGTCCTGGCTGGAGCCGGAACCGGAATCACCTAATTTAAGCGCGCGCTCAGCCTGTTCCTATTTCATTGCCGATATTTCGTCCAAAAGCCGTTTTATTTCCTCCAACAATGAGGCTCGAGTGGCCAGTTGGTCTTGAGCGGCCAGTAGAGAGGCCCGAGTGGCCATTAAGCCAATGAGCTTAGAAACTTGGGTGTCTAAAAACCCGATTTCTCTATTGACCTTTTTTAAAACGGTTCATTGAGTTAATTGGAACCATAATCGCTCTCCAAAACACATTTAAAAAAAACATTTATGACCATCGGCGAGACAACACGATTGAGATTTGAGAATCTCTATAGTTATACTAAGATTTGGTAAGGAAATCAGGGGCGGAAGATAAACCTGAGCCTTATCAGGATTGGATTCGGGACGATCAAGAGAAAATGCTGGGGAGTTCGGCTGTAATTGGCCAACTGAATTGTTTGTACGCCTTTTAACCAGGCGATTTTTCTGATTATTTTTTTCATAAAATAAATATACTATTTTAGGAGTCTCAAGTCAAGAGAAAAAAAATATTTTTTCATACTAAAAAAAGATAATCAAAAATCAGATAAATCCAAAAAAACTATATAAACGACAAATGCACTTTAAAAATATAAATTTATTGATATATATCATCTAAAAAAATAATTATATATTTTTATATTAAATTAATTGCTAACTATTATTAAAAAATATATTTATCTAATTTTTTAGTCAATTATTTATCATTTAATATCTAAATAAAATGAGAATTTTCTAGTCCTCAGAGGAAGACCTCATATTTCCAGTCTGGGAGGAGCGTTGTCTAGCCAGCGGTAAGGGAAATATTCGCCCCAGAAACAAATAGGGCAGGAAACATATCAAGAATTGGAAAGATAGCCAGGTAAAATCATCAACTATAAATCGTGAAGACAGTCAATTGCCCAAAAGCAATAACATTGTTTTCACTAATATTTAAGTCTATCCCGGGTTAATAACGATCTTTGGTATTTGACCTCACGCGAGGAGCCCAAAGGACAATTCACCAGAGGGAGCGAAAGCTTCGCGTCAAAAAACCGGCTAATCGGCCTGATTTAAAATTCACCAAGTGTTAACCGTCAGGCTCAGGCCCTGAGGCTTTTGGGCGGTTGTTATAACTAGGTTGACGCTTAATAACCTCGAGTGATCGCGTGATAGCGCGGAGGAAGTTTTGAGGGAAGTTATGGTAAATTATTGGGGTTATAGGATAGACATATCGCGAATTGATTTTTTTCGCGAGGAACTGGAAAAAGGCGTTCTTCGGCAAGGCTGGGGCTACGACGAGGGGCAGGACCTTCGCAAAGAGCCCTTACTTGTGGACGAGGGAGCCAGTGGAAATTTACCAATTTACCACAATGTCAAAAAAGGCGACATTCTTCTGGTCCCGCGTCTGCCTGATTGGGATCACGTCGCGCTGGTGGAGGCCACGGCGGATTTTAACGAGGGTTACCGTTTTGAGTTCTCGCCGGGTGAGGAAGATTACGCGCACATGTTTCCGGCCAGGTTTGTGGGCAAATTCGTCCGAAACTCTGAGTTGGTCGCTGGCGATATCCGGTCTACTCTCCAATATCGCGGCAGATTTTGGAGCTTGAATCCTTATTCTCAACACATAGACAAGCTTCTGGAGGTGGCTCGCTCAGGGAATGAAGAAAAGTTGATAAAAGGCATCAGCTTTGAGGACAGGCTGGAAAGAGTCGTCAAGGAATCATTTTTAAGCTTTTTCCAGAAAAATGAATTTGCCGAGAAGGTTTTTGAGAGCCTGCTCCACCAATTTCAAGCCGGCGAATGGGAGTCCCTCCTGCGACATGGGCTGGCCAAGTTACTGCCGTCCTATAAGGTTGAGATGACTGGTGGTGTCTCGGAGGTCTCGCATGGGACGGACATCCTCATCAGGATTCCCGGTGTCCTGGCTGACTCAGAGTACGGTATAGCTATCCAGGTCAGAGACAATTATGGTGTCGTTGACAACTCAGCCGCTGAGAAGATTTGTCTGGCCGACGCCTATTGGGAAAAGGAAGGCCTGAAAATAATTGATCATATTGTTTTGTATACTAAGGCCAAGCGGGAGGACAACCTCCATTTAACCCAAGACAAAAGGGTCCGATATATTTTCGGGGCTGAGTTTAAGATTCTGTTGACCAAGATCGCCAAAGAGATAATTGGTTTAAACGAAAATTTGGAGATATAGTCAGCTCCAGATCGCCTGGCCAAAATAAATCTCAGTCGGGCCTGGGAATTAGCGTATGGTCGCCGCGACCTCAATGTTTATTCTCAGGCCCTTTTTTTTCTGGAAAAACAATGAGTCAGAAAATAAACCCCTTCGCTCAGAGCTCATCGCGATTTCAAACGCCCGATCCGGTCGCCCCAGGTCGCGAGTCCGCTCGCTTGAAAGCCTGGTGGGAGCGGGCCTTTGGTCGCCCAAGAATTTTGGGGCAGAGAGCCCCTTATTGAGTTACAGACAGTTCCAAGGGCCGGTTGGATCTCGGTGTTGAGTTGCCGGGTCAGATTTTTGTGAGTGTTGAGCTCAAATTTAGGTCATCATATGATCAAAATATGATTGAGAAAAAAAATCGCGTCTCTGACGTCCTCAGCTTATAAGTTGCCGCCAAGGAAGGATGTGTCAGAGAGTCTCTCCGCTCTAACTTTAAATAAGCTCGGTGTCAGCCAAAAATTTTAATTTTTTCTACAACAAGCAAAAAATAATAATTAGCTCCAAAATAAATTTATTTACCCAGAACGCCCTGGAATCGGTCTCAGGGAGGCTATCAAGCAAGCCCTGGTCCCGCGGGTCTTAGAGAAACCGCCGGCCGAGAAGCTTGACCAAGAGTTACGAAGTTTGGGCGTTGAGGCCGACCTGTCCTCAGAGCCCGAGGACCTCGCCGATGGGCGAATTGACCAGTTTGTGACCAAGACCGTCAATTGGCCTTGAGGAACATAGCCGAAAAAGATTACCCCGGCCCCTTTAGACTTGAGGCTAAACAATTTATTGATCTCGCCTTGGTCATCTCTGACCACGGCTCCCAGGTTAAGCCGTTTTTTTCCCCATAAACCCAAGGTTAAAGAGCCCCAGTCATCAGAGCCAGAAGCCTGATTGAGGCCTTGACCTTGGGCCGACCGTTTTGTTGGACGATTTTGGAAATATTTTTTTTATAAAATTAAAATTTCAACATAATATTTTTTTATATAATTTTTTTAAATGACATCAATGTATATTTTTAATTTTTTTCTCTTTAAAACATGATTAATATTATAAATTAATAACCATTTTCTAATAATATTATTATTTATTCTTCTTTTGAACACTCCGCTAATTTTCAAAATGAGTCATTGCCGCTTTTCGTCCCACTGTCTCAACAACTGTCTCAACAAACCCCGCGAGGACTCTTTGGCCGCGAGAAAAACTGACCAAAAAAATTTTTTTTATTTCTTGACAATTTCTCCACCAGGTTTTATATTTAGAACAATTGAGTTCCCCAAGGACTGGCTCTGAGGGTAACCGAGCGAAAATTTCCTGTTCGTTTCTGAAGCTGAGATTTTTTCAAGGCCAAAGACGGATCGGCTGGCGATATTCGCCACTTGATTGACGTCACGGCCCCAGGGCCGTTTTTTTTTGCTCAACTCTCAGGGAGAACAATGACCGAGGGAAAACAATGACCGACCAAGAGGAAACCAGAATCGCCATCATTGGCATCATTGTCAAGGACAAAGCCTCGGTTGAGACTTTAAACGACATTCTCCACCATTATTCTGACTATATCATCGGTCGGATGGGCGTGCCTTACCGCTCCAAGGGCCTGAACATAATCAGCGTGGCCGTGGACGCCCCCAATCAGGTCATAAACAGCCTGGCGGGAAAAATCGGGAAACTTGCCGGGGTCAGCGCCAAGGCGGTCTACTCTTCGCCAGAAAAACCGAAAAACGGGAACCATGACAGTGACAAACCTGGCCTTAAATAATAGTTTCTCCCCGTCAGGCCCGAGCCTGGCCGATTTGGTGGACCGCCTGGCGACTAGCCAGACCCTGGAACCGGCGGAGCTGGCCGCCCTCATTGAGGGCCGCGACCAGGACCTGGCCGACTATCTTTTCCAGAAGGCCCGTCAGGCCCGCCAGGAACATTATGGCGCGGCCATCTACGCCCGGGGCCTGATCGAATTTACCAATCACTGTAAAAATGACTGTTATTACTGTGGCATTCGGGCCAGCAACTCCAAGGCTGACCGTTATCGGCTGACTAGCGAGGAAATTCTGAGCTGTTGCCAGGCCGGCCATGAGCTGGGCTTTCGGACCTTTGTCCTGCAGGGTGGCGAGGATCCCTATTACTCCCCCGAAAAGATCGCCGCCATTGTTCAGGAGATCAAAAGCCGTTTCCCCGATTGCGCCATCACCTTATCGGTCGGCGAAAAATCCCGCGAGGACTATAAGCTGTGGCGGGCCGCCGGGGCCGAGCGTTACCTGCTGAGACACGAAACCCATAACGCCGAGCATTACCAAAAACTACACCCGCCCAAGATGTCCCGCGACAACCGCTTAAGATGCCTTCAGGACCTCAAGGAGTTAGGCTATCAGGTCGGCTGCGGCTTCATGGTCGGCAGCCCTGGCCAGACCACCGCCCACCTGGTCGAGGATCTGCTCTTTATAAAAAGCCTGGGCCCGCAGATGGTTGGCATCGGCCCTTTCATCCCTCACCAGGACACACCCTTCGCCCAGGCCAAGGCCGGCTCCCTGGAGTTGACCCTTTTTCTGCTGGGCCTGATCCGCCTGCTCATTCCCACCGTTCTCTTGCCAGCCACCACGGCCCTGGGCACCATCTCCCCCACCGGCCGGGAAATGGGCGTGCTGGCTGGGGCCAACGTGGTCATGCCCAACCTTTCCCCGGTCTCGGTCCGGGCCAAGTATCTTCTCTATGACAACAAAATCTGCCTGGGCGAGGAGGCGGCTGAGTGCCGATTCTGTCTGCAAAATCGTCTGGCCAAAATAGGTTATCAATTAGTGGTCCACCGGGGCGACTGCGCCCAATTCCCGGTCCCAGGGGCGGTTTTAGCCTCAGGCCCCGCGGTCGGCCTGTCCAGATAGGAGTCAAGCGTGTACGATCCCAAATCCCTCAAAGCCAGTGAATTCATCGATCATCAGGAAGTGTTGGCCACCCTGAGTTTCGCGGCCCAACGCTCCAGCGATCCGGTCGTCATTCGGGACATTCTGGCCAAAGCCCGAGCGCGCCAAGGGCTCAACCACCGCGAGGCCCTGGTTCTTCTGGACTGTCAGCTGGAGGACCTCAACCAAGAGCTCTTCGATTTGGCCAGGCAAATCAAAAAAGATTTCTACGGGCAACGGATCGTCATGTTCGCCCCGCTGTACCTGTCCAATTACTGTGTCAACGGTTGCCTGTACTGCCCCTATCACAGCAAGAACAAGAATATCGCCCGCCGGAAGCTGTCGATGGAGGACATCGTCCGGGAGGTGACCGCCTTGCAGGACATCGGGCACAAGCGCCTGGCCCTGGAGGCTGGGGAGCACCCGAAGCTGAACCCGCTGGAGTACATTCTGGAGGCCATCCAGACCGTCTACTCCATCAAGCATAAAAACGGGGCCATCCGTCGGGTCAACGTCAACATCGCGGCCACCACGGTGGAGGACTACCGCCGTTTGCGCGAGGCGGGCATCGGGACCTACATCCTCTTCCAGGAGACTTACCACCCCGAAAGTTACGCCCGGCTCCACCCGACCGGCCCTAAACACGACTATGACTGGCACACCACGGCCATGGACCGGGCCATGGAGGGCGGCATTGATGACGTGGGCCTGGGGGTTCTCTTTGGGTTGGAGGGCTACCGTTACGAGCTGGCGGCCCTGTTGATGCACGGCGAGCACCTGGAGGCGACTCATGGCGTGGGGCCGCACACCATCAGCGTCCCCCGCCTGCGGGAAGCGGACGACATCAATCCCGAGGAATTCGGCCATGGGATATCGGACGACATCTTCGCCAAAATTGTGGCCATCGCCCGGGTGGCGGTCCCCTACACGGGCCTGATCGTCTCCACCCGGGAAAGCGCCCAGTCCCGGGCCCGGGTCCTGGATCTGGGGGTCTCCCAGATCAGCGGGGGCAGCCGGACCAGCGTGGGCGGCTATTATGAGCCCGAAGAGGAGAACACCACCCAGTTTGAGGTCAACGACAATCGCAGCCTGGACGAGGTCATCCTCTGGTTGATGAAGCTGGGGCACATTCCCAGTTTTTGCACGGCCTGCTACCGGGAAGGCCGCACCGGGGACCGCTTCATGGCCCTGTGCAAATCCGGCAAAATCCAAAACTGCTGCCACCCCAACGCCTTGATGACGCTAAAGGAATACCTGGAGGACTACGCCTCGCCCCAGACCGCGGCCCTGGGCGACAGTCTCATCGCCAGCCAAATCAACGAGGTGCCCAACCCTAAGGTGCGCGACCTGGTCATCCAGCGTCTGGCGGCCATCAGCGAGGGCCAGCGGGATTTCCGCCTATAGGGGCGCTCCCTTAAGCTGGGGCCGCGGTAAAATTAGAAAGGCCAGGGCCCTTGACTGGGGGCCTGGCCTGAAACGTTCGAGCCAGGGTCAGATCGCAACTCCCGACTCTAGCTTTCCTCTGATAAAAAGGTTCTGGAAAAAAAAACCGAGCCTACCCCCGGATCCGGCCTCCCGGCCAACGCCTTGGAAGCGGAGCCAGCCACGGCTCAAGTTTCCCTGGCCTGGCCAGAGAGCCTTTTGACGATCTCCCCAAACTCCATCATGACGACCTTATCTTTGAGCCAGAGGGCCAAATCCTCCCCCTCTTGATAACTGAAGCCCTCCAGGTCGGCGATGGCCCCATCCACCCCATCCATGTCATAACTGAGACAAGCCTGACGCAGGCGCTCCAAGACCACTGGATCCGGGGCCCCTTTACGAGGCTTTTCGCCATGGCCAGCCTGAGTCACGGAGCTGGCCAGACTCTCCAAGCGCTCGCGCACCTCGATAAACTCCATGGCGTTGACCTTTTCCCTCAGCCATTCCACTAAATCGTTATTTTTCTCGTAAGTGTGAGCGGTCAGCTCCTCCATGGCGGTGTCGACTTTATCCATGTCAAAATCCCCAGCCGCTTTGGCCAAGTGGGCCAGAAGAGCCCAGTCTGGCTCTTTGAGGGCGGTTTTGGGTTTCTGTTCCGGCTCGCCTGAGGTCGGGGCAATGTGGACCTTCAAAGCCCCGGTCGCGTCAATGGCCTCAAGGATCTCATTTAAGGCCATGCGCTCGACCTTATCGCGCAGCCAAGGCAAAAGCTCCGGATCGGCCTCGTAATCAAAACGCGAAAGGGAGGCCAGGGCCGCGTCCAGGCCATCCATATCGTAATTCTGGCAAGCCTCGCGCAACTGAATCAGTGCCGCCGGATCGGGGCCAGCTATTTTCTGGCGCTCGGCGGTGACGGCCTGGGGAGCCAATTGGCTCTTGAGATCGGCGACCACTTTTTCCACCAGGCGGATAAAGCGCCAATTATGGGCCTGAACAAAATCAAAATCTCCCGCCTCCGAACGCTCCTCAAGCTCCTTGGCCTGATCCCCAACCTCCAGAGCGCCCACCCCGTAGCTGGAGCTTTTTATGCCATGCACTGTGATGGTGTAATCTTTAAGGTTTTCCTTATTGGGGGTTTTCAGTTTATCCAGGAGCTCGGGCATGTTGTCAGCGTAGGACCGCAGAACGTTGGTCAGCGTCTCCTCGTCCCCGCCAAAGCGCCGCCGGGCCTCCTCAAGATCCAACCCCGCGATGGCCAGCTTTCTGATTGAGTCGACCGACTCGACCAGGCTTTCCCCCGCGCCTGAGTCGGTCGGTGAAGCCGCGATTTCCCGGGCCGAATCGCGGACCCACTGACGCAAAACCACGTCCATGCGATAAATCTCAATGGGTTTTGTCAGGAAAGCCTGAAAGCCGTTTTCCAAAAATATCTTGTCATTGCCCATGATGGCGTTGGCGGTCAGGGCGATGATGGGCACGGTCCGGGCGTAGTCAGTGTCGATTTCCTCGCGAATGACCCGGACCGTCTCCAGGCCATCCATGCCTGGCATCATGTGGTCCATGAAGACGGCGTCGTAGATGACATTTTCCTCCCGAATCAGATCCACCGCCATCTGGCCGCTGGTAACGCAATCAATGCGCATCTGGTAGGGTTTCAGAATTCCCTTGGCCACGTCAAGGTTGGCCTGAACGTCATCGACCAGAAGGATCTTGGCGTGGGGCATGGGAACAATGTCCCGATCGCTGCCGGAGTGGCGGGATTTATAAAATTTGACGCTCTCCAGGCTTTCCACCGTCCGCTGGCCCAATGGCGTGGCGGTGGCCACCCGCTGGCGGACGATGACGGTAAAAGTCGAGCCTTGGCCGTACTCGCTCTCCACCTCAATGCGCCCACCCATCATATCCACCATTTTTTTGGTAATGGACAGGCCCAGGCCCGCGCCCTCAATCTTGGAGTTGCTTTTGGGGTCCACCTGGTTGTAGGCGGAAAAGAGCTTGGAGAGATCCTCGGGTTTTATGCCAATGCCCGTGTCCTGGACCCGGATGGACAGCCACACCGTCTCCCCCTCGACCTTGGCGGTAACCAACATGTTGACGTGGCCTTCCAAGGTGTACTTAAAGGCGTTGGACAAAATATTGGCGCAAATCTGCTTGATTCTGAGCTCATCGCCGACCAGGCGGCTGGGAATGGATTTGTCGATCTCCAAGCCGAACTCAATGGGTTTCTCGCCAATGCGGATGAGATTGACGGTCACGGTGTCATTGATGACGCTGGAGAGGTCGTACTCATCCTCAATGAGCTCAAAGCGGCCAGACTCAATTTTGGAGATATCCAGAATATCGTTGACAATGCCTAAAAGAGTGAGCCCGGCCAGGTGGATCTTCTCCAGGCTCTCGCGCCTTTCCTCGTCCCCAGAGCGGCCATAAATCATGAGCTCGGAAAAGCCGATGATGGCGTTTAAAGGCGTGCGCATCTCGTGGCTCATGTTGGCCAGAAAGTTGGTTTTGGCCTCCGAGGCTCCGCTGGCGATTTCGCTGAGCTTAGCCAGATTCTTATATTGCTCGTTGATGATGTTGAACTGCCGGTCCACGAAGCCAGCCGTAAGCCAGGCGATCAGGACCCCCACAGCCAAAAAGATCATGGTCATGAGAATCACGGCCTGATCCACGTAGTTCAGGGGGCTTTCGGACAGGGGGGCCGAGACGCCCAGGGTCCAGCCCACGTTGGAGCCCTCAATGGAAGTGAAGTAGCCCAGTCGCTCCTGATCCTCCAGAACGTAGCGACCAGTCCCCCGCCCGCCCTGGATCATGGTTTTGGTGTACTCCCGCAGGGAGTTGACATTGATATCGTCCGTGTAATCTTGGGCCCCGTTGTACTCCCCCAAAACCAGATGGGTGCGCTCGTTGGCCAGAACTTTGCCGTCCTCATCAAGGATGTAGACGCTCCCCGAGTTCCAGATCCGGTACCTGGCCAGGATCCGGCTGAAATAAAGGCCCGGCGCGGTCACCGAGGCCACGCGCTCCTTATCCAGGGGCACGCAGATATGAAAAACCAGCTCCCCGGTAGGAAGGCTCCGGGTGGTGGAGATGACCGTCAGCCCTTCCTTGGCCTTCTGGATGTATTGGCTCCCCACCAGGTCTGGCGGGGTCAGGGGAGAGCCGGCGACGGCCTCGACCCGACCATCGACATTGAAGACCGTGATGGCCAGAAATTCCGGGTTGGCTTCCAACTGGGCTTGTAAAATGGCCGGCCACTTGGCCTGGGGGACATTTTCCAGGTGGTGGACCGCGGTCCAAGCTCGGGCCTTGATCAGGTTGATTTCGCTGGAAATGAGCCTTTCGGCTATCTTGGCCATGACCGACAGATCGCTCAGGATGGTTTCCGTGATGCCCCGGTGGATGAAGTACAGGCTGGTCCCAACCGTGATCCCGATGATAAAAACCAAAATTCCCACGCTGATAAGAAAAACTTTCCAGAGAAAACTCATAACGACTCATTTCCCGCTCCAGCGCGGGCCCATCGGGCTCAACCCTCCTCTTGGGCGATCTGGGCGAACTGCGGGGTTTCCTGGCGAAACACGTCAATCAGGGTCGGGTCAAAATGGGTCCCCCGGCCCTCCATGATGATCCTCTCCGCCTCGGCGGTGGTCAAAGGGACCTTGTAAGGGCGCTTGGAGATCAAGGCGTCATAGACGTCAGCGATGGCCATCAAGCGCCCCTCCAGGGGAATGTCCTCACCCTTAATCCGGTTGGGGTAACCGGTGCCATCCCATTTCTCATGGTGAGTTCCGGCGAAAATGCCAGCGTGCCGCAGAAAGGCGTGCTCCTCGGTTTTGGCGGAGATTTTCTCAATCGCCTGAACCCCGATGATGGTGTGCCTCTTCATGACCTCGAACTCCTCCGGGGTCAATTTGCCAGGCTTATTCAAAATAGCGTCGCTGATGGCGATTTTGCCCACATCGTGCAGCTGGGCCGAGGGCAAGAGAAACGACAGGTTCCAACTGGAGACCTCCTCGCGATAAATCCCCTCGGCCAGAAGCCGGTCGACCAAAAGCTTCAAATATTTCTGGGTTCGCGTGACGTGGCCGCCAGTCATGTTGTCGCGGAACTCCACCAACTCGGCCACGGTGGAGATGACCGCGTTCTGCAACTCCACCACCTGCTGGGTCTTGACCTCGACCATCTGCTGGAGGTTGTCGTTGTAATTCTGGAGCTCCTTTTTCTGGAAGGCGATCAAGAGCTGGTTTTCAATGCGCTTCAGCAAAAGCGGGGCGGAAAATGGCTTGGCCACGTAATCAATGGCCCCCAGGGACAGACCCTCCAACTCGCTTCTCTCGTCATTTTTGGAAGTCAGAAAGATGACTGGGATATCCGACCACCGAGGGTCGGCCTTAAGGCGCTTGATGGCCTCGTAGCCGTCCATTTCTGGCATCATCACGTCCAAAAGAATCAGGGCCGGGGTGACGTGCTCCAGAACCTCAAAGAGCTTGGCCCCCGAAGGCAAGGGAAAGACTTCGTAAAACTCCCGGAGCATATTCTTGCCAATGGCCAGATTGGCCATGTTGTCATCCACCAGCATTATTTTCTGCCGCCGACTTTCCATGATTAAACCTCAAGACGCCCCAGAAAAGGGCCTATCCCCAACGCCTGGGAGAGATCTCCCCAAAACCCAAACAACTGACAATTCCGCGGGCCTGGCAGGCCCGATCATTTTAAGCCTCGGGCGAGGCCTCGGGCCCCGGGGCCGCCTTGGAGGCGGCCTGACCGCCCGAGCCCGGGGCCAGGCGGGCGGCGATCTCCTCAAAGCTGGTCCGCTCCGCCCTCTCCCGCAGCCAGGTCACCAATTGGCCCTGGCTGTCATAGCTATAGGCCTCCAACTCCCGCAAAGCCTCCTCGACCTCGTCCATGTTATAGGCCTCAGCCGCCCGGCGCAGTCGCTCCAGAGCCGCCGGGTCCGGGGCGGGTCGGCGAGGACGGTCCAGGGGTTTTTCCTCTGGGGCCAGCAAGGAACGAATTTCGGCCACCAACAGATCCACCTCGGCCAGAAAGTTGTCGTTGTGAGCCAACACAAATTCCAGGTCCCCGGCGTTGGAGCGGGCCTCAAGATCTCGGGCCAGATCCCCCACCACGTTGGCCCCCACCCCATAGCTGGAGCTTTTAAGGCCGTGAACCGTGATGGTGTAGTCCTTGAGCCGCTCGGGCGAGGGCTTTTCCAGCTTGGGGGTCAGCTCCTCAACGCTATTGACATAAGATTTTAAAACCTCAAAATAGACCGCCCGGTCGCCCCCAAAACGCTCCAGGGCCTCGGCCACGCTGACCCCGGGCAGATCGAGGGCCGGCCCGGTCTCCTCCAGCTCCTCTAGAGCGGCCTCGACCGGGACCTCAAGGGACGGGAGCTGGGCCTCCTGGCTCTTATCGCGCACCAGCCGCTTCAAGACCTGGTCCATACGCAGGATGTCCACGGGCTTGGTCAGATAAGCCTGGAAACCGTTTTCCAGGAAGAGCTTTTCATTGCCGACAATGGCGTTGGCGGTCAGGGCGATGATGGGAATCTTCTGGGCGTAGTCAGTGCCGATCTCCCGCCGAATGAGCCGCACCGCCTCAATCCCGTCCATGCCAGGCATCATGTGATCCATGAAGATGGCGTTATAACGCGGCTCCGCCGCCCGGATCAGGTCCACCGCCGCCTGGCCGCAAGTAACGCAGTCAATCCGCATACCATAGGGTTTGAGGATGCCCTTGGCCACGTCCAGGTTGGCCTGCACGTCATCCACCAGGAGGATCCGGGCGTAAGGCATGGGAATGACATTGCGACGCAGCCGGGCCTGGGTCTCGGCCCGGAGGCTGTTGAGGGTCCCCAAACCGCCGGGCTTTTCGCCGACGCTGGCCGATTGGCTTATTTTCTGACGAATGACCACAATGAAGGTGGAGCCGTGGCCGTATTCGCTGGTGACCTCAATGTGGCCATCCATCATCTCCACCATTTTCTTGGTGATGGACAAGCCCAGGCCTGTCCCCTCAATTTTGCGGTTGCTCTTGATGTCCACCTGGCCGTAGTCGGAAAAAAGCTTGCTTAAATCGTCCTTTTTAATGCCAATCCCGGTGTCCTTGACCTTGATGGAAAGCCAGATGAAATCCCCCTCAATTTTCCCGCCCACGACCAGGTCAACCCGACCCGACTGAGTGTACTTAAAGGCGTTGCTTAAAAGGTTGGAGCAGATCTGTTTGATTCTGAGCTCATCGCCTATCAGGCGGCTGGGGAGAGTCGGGTCAAAAGCCACGTGAAACTCGATGGGCTTGGCCCCGATGCGGATGAGGTTGACGGCCACCGCGTCGTTGACCAGGCTCGTCAGCTCGTACTCCACCTCAAAAAGCTCCAGGCGGCCTTCCTCGATTTTGGAGATATCCAGGATGTCATTGACAATGCCCAACAGAATCAAGCCCGCCGAGTGGACTTTGTCCAAGCTCTCCAGGCTTTCCTTGGCGTCATAGCGACCACAGAGCATCAGGTCCGAAAAACCGATGATGGCGTTTAAAGGCGTCCGCATCTCGTGGCTCATGTTGGCCAGGAAGGCGGTCTTGGCCTCGGAGGCCCGCCGAGCGATCTCGCTCATCTCGGAAAGATTGTTGTACTGCTTATTGATGATGTCAAACTGACGCTCCACAAACCCCGAGATGAGCCAGGAAAACAAGACCCCCACGGCCAAAAACACCAACGTCATGATAAACACGCCCTGGTCGACATAGGTCAGAGGGCTCTCGACCAGAGGGGCGGTCACGCCTAGGGACCAACCCACGTTGGAGTCGGAGATGGCGATGAAATAGACCAGGCGT
The DNA here is from genome assembly GCA_031276635.1 of Deltaproteobacteria bacterium. GTDB lineage: Bacteria > Desulfobacterota > Desulfarculia > Adiutricales > Adiutricaceae > JAIROO01. The sequence continues at coordinate 16,690 of JAISMU010000133.1, forward strand.
TCCTTATCGTCGAGGATGTAGCTCCCCTGGCCCTCCCCTCCCCGGATCATCCGCTTGAGAAACTCCCCGAAGGTCTTGACGCTGGTCTTTTCCTTGCGCGGATCTTTAAAGACATTGTACTGGGTTCGCACCCGCTCGACATTCTTGTTGGCCAGAATCTTGCCATCATTGTCAACCACAAAAACCGAGCCGGTCTCCCAGATCTGAAAATCCTTGAGCAGATCGGTGAAATAAAGGCCGGGGATGGCGATGGAGGCGATTTTTTCCGTGTCAATGGGGGTGAAGATATGAAAAACCAATTCCCCGTTATCGGCGGCCTGGGAAGGGGTAAAGACGGTCAACCCCTCAAAGGCCTTTTGGGCGTAGGGGCTGGCCATCAGTTTAGAGGTCGTGGGCGGGGAGCCATAGACAGCCAGAATCCCCTGGCGGGTGAAGACGGTCATGGACAAAAACAGCGGATTCGACTCCACTTGTCTTTCCATGATGGCCGGCCAATAGCGCCTGTCCTTGCCGTCCAGCTCATGGGCCGCCGTCCAGGCCTTGGCCTTAATCAGCTTCATGTCGCTGGAGACCAGATTTTCCGCGAGCTTGGCCATAATCGACAGGTCGTTGGCGATGGTCACCTGGATGCCGTCTCGGATGAAATAACGGCAAACCCCCACGATGGTCCCCAAGAGGGCTACCGTGATGGCCACGCTGACCAGAAAAACTTTCCAGCGAAAAGACATGATCCATCTCTTGGCGCGCTGGGCGACCTGACCGGAACTCGGTCCAACAAGGGTCAGCGAGAAATTAATTTTAATTCAAACTTATAAGGCCATTTCCCACTAACATTCCAAAAATAATAATAATTAATAATATATACTGCTAAAATAAAATAAAAATACAAAAAAATAAGTTATTTTTAGTCAAATTAAATTGATTCCCTGACCCCGCCAACCAGATCCGCCTAACCAGGTTCCTCAACCAAGAGAAATTCCCGCGGCGATCTCCGACCCACGGCTGGCTTGAGAGAAATAGAAAATAAGGTTTTATAAATAGCCCAGAACGACCTCTGGGACCCGAAAAATGACTGATTATGGTTTTTAAAAACCTCAGGCTGGGCGCGTTGGCCAGCTTTGAACAAACTTACGCTAGTTTTAAGTTAATCTAACTCTTTATTTGACAAAAATCAAGGTTTTTTTTTCTCCCAATACACCGCCTCAACCCTGGCTCGCGGCGGCCCGAGCCAGAGCGGCCAGAGCCGCCTGAGGCTGGTCCCGAAACTCCTCGAGGATCTGGCTGACCTGGTCATAACCTAGAATCGGCAGGTACCGGGCCGCCGGGGCCAAGGATTTGGCCAGGAGCTCCGCGCAGCGCTCGGGTCTGGCCGTCAGGGTGGTGACGGCCTTTTTTCGGAAAAGCTCTGTCGCCTGAATCAGGATCTCCAGGCTCTCCAGGAGGCTGTCGGCGATAAGCGGGGCCAGGGCGTTCAACTCAAATTCCCCCTGGCCAGCGGCCATGGTCAAGGCCAGGTCATTGGCCATGACCTTCAGGGCGGCGCAGATAACCATCTCTGGGATCACCGGGTTGACCTTGCCAGGCATGATGGTGCTGCCCATCTGGAGCGGCTCTAGGCTAATCTCCCCCAGGCCGCCATGGGGGCCGGAATTCATCAGGCGCAGATCCCCAGCGATTTTGCGCAGATTGACGGCCATGGCCTTGAGTAACCCAGAGACCTCGACAAAGACATCGTTATTCTGGGTGATGTCCATGGGATACTCGGCCGCGGCCAAGCCAATGCCCGTGGCCACGCGCAGCTTTTCCACCAGGCCAAACCGAAACAGCTTCGAGGCCCGGTCGACCAGGCCCACAGCCTGGCCACCGAGGTTGATTTCCCGGAGTCTTTCCTCCATCTTATAAAGCCGCCAGCGATCGCGAGCCAGAGCCTGGGCGTAGGCCCCAAACTCCTCGCCCAGGGTTATGGGCACGGCGTCCATGAGCTCCGTGCGCCCCAATTTGGGGATCTTGGCCCACTCGTTTTCCTTCAGCTGCAGCGCCTCCTGAAGCTGGGCGGCGGCCTGGCTCAAGCCCCGCAAAAGGCCAATGGCGGCGATCCGCAGGGCGGTCGGATAGACGTCATTGGTGGACTGGCCCCGGTTGACGTCGTCCAGGGGATGGCAATACTGGTAATCACCTGGCTGATGACCCAACTTGATCAGGGCCAGATTGGCCAGGACCTCGTTACAGTTCATGTTGGTGGAGGTCCCGGCCCCTCCCTGGAGAGCCGGAACGATGAACATCGCCGTCCATTTGCCAGCCAGAACCTCGTCCGCCGCCCAGGCCACGGCCCGAAAGGTCTCGGCTCGGTCGGGAACTAGCTCGGCCAGGGTCAGGGCGGCGGCCTTCTTGATCGTCACAATGGCCTTTATTAAATGTTGGTTGACGGTCCGGCCCAGGTCAGGAAAATTGGCCCGGGCCCGATGGCTTTGGAGACCGTAGAGGCAATCGGCCGGCAAGGAAACCTGGCCGAGACTATCCCGCTCCAGCCTAGTCATCGCTCTTCCCCCAAAAGGGCCTGGAGATGGGGAAAGACCTCCAGGCACCGGTAAAGCAGGCCCTGCATGTGGGCGATGGCTGTCCCGTAGTTAGTCATGGGGACCCCCTGGTCCTGAGCGCATTTCCGACGATAGTGGACCTCGCGATCGTTCAAGGAGCAGGCCCCGCAGTGAACAATCAGGCCATAAGGGGAAAGATCCTCGGGAAAATCCCCCCCGGCCATGAACGAGAAGGTAAAGTCCTGGCCCGCGTAGTTGCGGATCCAGCGGGGGAGCTTGACAGTCCCGATGTCGTCACACTGCCGGTGGTGAGTGCAGCCCTCAGCCATGAGGATATTGGCCCCGGCGGGCAGGCGGTCCAGGGTTCCGGCCCCCACGACCGCGTCAGTCAAATACCCCTTGTGCCGGGCGAACAGGATGGAAAAGGTGGTCAAGGGAACCGTTGGCGGGGTGTCCGCCGAAACCCGGGCCAAGACCTGGCTATCGGTGATCACCAAGGCCGGAGGCTGGGCCAGGCGCCCCAGAACCTCCCTTAACTCGTGCTCCTTGACGACCACCGCCGCCGCGTCGGCCTCCAGAATGTCCCGAATCGTCTGTTGCTGCGGCAGGATCAGGCGCCCCTTGGGGGCGGCCTTGTCTATGGGAGTCACCAGAACCACCAGATCGGTGGGGTGAATGACGTCGCCAACAATTTTCAGCTTGTTATCGCCGGTCTCGGCCAGAGTGGCCAAAAGCTCCTTCAGTTCCCGAACCCCGCGCTGGCTGGTGGCCGAGACGTGGATCTCCCCCGGGCCCGAGTCGGGGAAACTCGCCAGCAGATCGGATTTGTTGTAAGCCACGACGTGAGGCACGCCCTTGGAGCGGATCAACTCCAAAAGCTCCAGGTCCACCGGAGTCAGGCCCAAACCGGCCTCAGCCACTAGGACCGCCACGTCCACCCGGTTCAAAACCTGCCTGGCCTTTTTAACCCTTTTCTCGCCCAGACTGCCCACGTCATCCAGGCCCGGGGTGTCAATGATGACCACCGGCCCCAGGGGTAGCAGCTCCATGGCCTTCTGGACCGGATCCGTGGTGGTGCCCAGAACATCGGAGACCACGGCCAGGTCCTGGCCAGTCACCGCGTTCAGCAGGCTGGATTTGCCCACGTTGCGGCGGCCAAAAAAACCTATATGGACTCGGTTAGCCGTGGGCGTTAAATTAAGGCTCATTCGCGCTCCTTCCAGTTACAGACTCGCCAAATCGCTCAATAGGGATTGGCGGGGCTGGCTAAAAGCCTTGAAAAAAATTAGTTTACCACCAGATCCTCTTAAACGGCTTAACGTGGCCGGACGGCCCGCGCCCTAAATTTAACGCTATAAAGGGCGATTTAGGCCAAACTGGCCCGTCCACCGGAAAATCATGGTTTTCCGCCCGATAAAAGTATACCGCGATTAGTCAGATGATGTCACCGGGAAGCTTATGGCGCTTTGAGGCCCGATCAAAAGCTTGGCTCGAAATACTCACGACTTAGTCATGGTGAGCCTCGCTCGTCCAGATTAGAAAATTGTGTCTAAAATATATGCTTAACATTATCTATTTATTACTATTTAGACTATTAAATCAAATTATAATATATTTTAATTAAGTTAATTTTTTATGATTATCATGGAGGGACCACTAAACCAAGCGTTCGGGCGCTTGAGCGACGGCCCCCATGGAACGGACCGCGGGCTGGGTCTTCGGCCTGGTCAGCGGGCTTGGAGCCTTTTCAAGGGGTTGGGTTAGTGGGCGGGGGCCCAGATTCTTATCTAAAAAACTGAAAAAATATATCGCGGTAGGGGAGTCTTTCTTCATAATTCTGTTGATGAAAATAGCGGAGGCTCTTCAATGAAACAAACCGGTTTCTTTAAATTTGCGGCTGCCATCCCCGGCTGCTGAGGAACTTCTGACTAAAACCCTTCGGAGGGCAGGCCAAATTTAAAATTGCTAAATTGCTGATTGACATTGACCTAACGAAAAATACAATTAAAGGGTATTTAAAAAAGAGTCTCCAGCCTGACGCAGCCGCCAGGTAATTTTTGCTAAATTAAGGACTCAGGCGCTCTAATGAAAAAACTTCCCTTATCCATGTCTTCCTTTCAAAATATTATTAATCAAGAGGCTATTTATGTTGATAAAACTGATCTAATAGCGGAACTTATTAAGTACGACCAACTTTTCCTCTCCCGGCCTCGGCGATTCGGCAAATCTCTCCTTCTCAGCGCCCTGGACGCGGTTTTCCGGGGTCAAGCCGAGCTTTTCGCTGGTCTAAAAATCGCTCAATCCGGCTATGAGTTTAAAAAATATCCGGTTCTCCGTCTGGATATGTCTTTGGGCAGCTCATCTCAAGATAATTTGTTGGAGAGTTTGCGCGAAAATCTGAAGACGCTTGGGAAAGATGAGGGGAAAACAGAGTTCG
>JAISMU010000048.1 GCA_031276635.1 Deltaproteobacteria bacterium
TTATTTTTTCTGGTGCCGAAGGTCGGGATCGAACCGACATGAGAATAATCTCGCGGGTTTTTGAGACCCGTGCGTCTACCAATTCCGCCATCCAGGCAAATTAAACGAGAAAATTAAATTTTTTAAAACCCTAGAAAATTATTTAAAGTTAAACTACGATTTTCCTTTAACTAGATTATATAGTTTGCCAAACAAATTATTATAAATTAATTATAATTTATGTGTGATATTTTAAAAATATTGTGAACATCTTTTTTAATAAGGTTGCGTTAATATTCTTGTCCATTTGGCTACATTAAGTCTTCACAATTTTGATCGGCAATTTTACTGGCCTGACCCCGCCATGTCAAGAAATTTTTATCTCTTAACCCGCTTCCCCACAACTTTTTTATGGGCTATTTTTTGTGGTCATTAAACATACGGCCACCATTATTGAGGCCTTTCCCATTGGGCGGAGTTGGCGGCCTCAATCATTATATCCATGGTTCCGCCACAAACCATGCCATCCTCATCGGCTGAGTCAGTCAGATCCACAGTCCGCAGGGCGTAGCCGCCACTTTGGATAATTTCTCGGGCCTCGCCCATCACCGCCGCCTCAGCGCAGCCGCCCCCGATGCTCCCTATGGTCCGACCGTCAAAAAAGGCCACCATTTTAGCCCCGGCTTGGCGTGGGGTGGACCCCTGGGAAGACAGGACGGTGATGACCGCGGCCTGAGAGAGGTCATCGCCAGCCAGCCATTTCATGACTTCCATGTCCGCGGTGGCCTCGCCGGCCAGATGGTGGGCCGCGTCGCCGGCCCGCCGACACTGGATTATTTCCGCCAGTATGGACACCGCGATTTCCGCCGGGCTGATAGCCCCGATTTTCAGGCCAATGGGCGAGTGAAGTCGGTCAATCCTCTCCTTGGGAACGCCTTCCGCCTCGATCTGGCGCCGAACTATGGCCACGCGTCTTTTGGAGCCAATCATGCCAACATAGGCTGGCTCCCGACCGCTGAGGATGAATCTGAGGCAGTTCTGGTCATGCTTGTGGCCGCGGGTGACGATGACCACGTGCTCATGGCCTTGGATTACAATGTTCTGGTCAATGGCGTCAAAAGACTCGCAGACCACCTGGTGGGCCTCGGGGAACCGACCAGGGTTGGCGAAGAAGGGCCGGTCGTCATAAACCAGGATGTGATAGTTGAGTAGGGCGGCCATGGGGACCAGGGCTTTGGAAATGTGGCCGCCCCCAAAGACAATCAGATGAGGGTGGGGCCTTAAAATCTCCACCGTCAGGTTTTCGTCGCCGCTTTTCTCCACGTAAAGGCTCTCGGGATTGGGGGTTCGGCCTAACCAGCTCTGGGTCGCCTCGCCCAGATACAAGGTCTTGGTCACGGCCTGAGGCGAGTAACGGGTGACCAAGGCGACCAGTTGGCCATTTCGCAAAGACTGATATAATTGTTTATATTGATTGGCGTCAGACAAGATCGCCCCCCAGGTCAATCTGATAAATAGGCCAGGCTAACCCTGGCCAAGATGGTTGATTTAGTTGATTATCGCCCAGGTTTGATTTTTTTTCAAGACTTGGCCTGGCTAAAAAATTTACCAAGTGGTGCTGATTTGCTTAACCCTCAGGCGCTGACCATAGTCATTCTGGCCGCTGGCCGCTCCACCCGTTTCGGGGATCGACACAAAGCCTTGCCGCCCCCTTGGGGGGTTGGGCTCCTGGCTAGGGCGGCGGAGATCGCCAGGGTAGTGGGCCTCCAAAATCGTCTGGTGGTCACTGGCTATCGGGCGGCGGAAGTGGAGGCCGAGGCCGCTCACTTGGGGCTCAGATCTGTCCACAATGAAGGGTTTGACCGGGGCATGCTCAGCTCCATCTTAACTGGCTTGGCCGAGGTGAGGTCAGGGGCGGCCCTACTGCTGCCGGTGGACGCGGCCTTGGTCAGCCCTCAGACGGTCCTGGCCCTGGTGGCCCTCTGGAGCCAGCTGCGGCCAGCGGACCAGGAGCGCGCCCTGTTGATCCCCAGTTACGCGGGCCAGGTCGGCCATCCCCCCCTGTTGGGCCCGTGGGTCATCAGAGGGGCCTTGAGCTCAGGTTTGGGGGACATGCGGGCAATTCTAGCCAGTTTTCTGGAGCCAGCCTGGGCCGAGGCTTTCCAGAAGGGCCTGGCTCCTCCTCAGCCCCCAGAGCTGGGCCCTATCCGCTTTGTGGCTCGGCCAGACGAGGGTATCCTGACTGACATTGATACCCCCAAGGATTTTGAGCTAGCCTTAGCCCGCCAGCCAGAGCTCAAGCCCTGGCCGACCCCTCGGGAGCTCTGGACTCTGCTGGGGCTGGTGGATCCCGGGGCCAGGGTTAAGCGGCACTGTTTGGCTGTGGCCAGGGGGGCCCTCCGTCTGGCGGTGGCCTCGCGCGAGGTCTGGCCGCCTGACCAGGTTGAGCTGGTTGACCCAATCCCAGGTTTTTTGGGCGGGTTAATCCATGACGTGGACCGATCGCGAAAAAAGCACGAGGCTCAGGCCGAGGCTAGGCTCCAAACCCTGGGTTGGCCCAGGTTAGGCCGGATAGTTGGCGAGCACAAGAATCTGGCCTGGCCCCTGACGGGCGCTTGGGAGCCAACGGAACAATTTGGGGCCATGGCCTTGTATCTGGCGGACAAGTATTTTTTGGAGACCAGTCTGGTGCCCCTGGAGGTCCGCTTTGGGGCCAAGCTCAACTCCTTTGACAATCCCCGAGCCCGGGAAAAGGCTTTGGCCCGTTTGGCGAACGCCCAGCGGATGGAAGCCTGGTTTCGAGAGAGGCTGAGTCAGGAGCCAGGTCAGGTGGTCGGCCAGAGGTCGGCTCATAAGCTGGAAGACCTGGCTGACGAGCTGGAAATGGAGATAGAGGGCCCATGAGGCGGATTTATCTGGTCCGCCATGGCCAGGCCGCCCCGGCGGGAATATTGGCCGGTCAGACCGATTATCCGCTCACGGAGGCGGGGCGCCAGGAGATCGAGGCTCTACGGGCCAGCCTTTCGGACGTTAAGTTTGACCTGGCCCTGGTTAGCCCCCTGACCCGCGCCAGGCAGACCCTGGCTATCTTGTCAGACGGGGTCGAGCTCCCCACGCGGATTGAGCCCGGGCTTTCAGAGATTTCCCTGGGGCTCTGGGAAGGGCTAACTAAAACCGAGATCCAGGCCCGCTGGCCCCTGCACTGGGCCTGGCGGGGAAAAAACCTGGCCCGGAACCAGGCCCCGGGCGGGGAGAGCTTAGAGGTTCTGGCTCAAAGAGTCTGGCCGGTTTTTGACCGAATCAAAGCGGCGGCGGGGGAAAAAACCCTGGTGGTGGCCCATCAGGCGGTTAATCGGGTCATTTTAGCCCGGGAAAAGGGTTGGCCTTTGGAAAAAGCCCTTGATATAGCCCAGCCGACCGGGGCCCTGACAATTTTAGAAATACTTTGAGTCGGTCGAGGAAATTATCAAAAATTTAAAAGTTGAATGGTCAAAATTGGATTGTGAATACATAATGTTCTTAGATTTAAAAATAGAGAAGAAATATATATTATAATGGGCAATAGAACAGAATTAGCCTCAAGAGATTTGATAGGTCGTCTTTTTCAAGAAGGACAGTTATTGCATGTCGAAACTTTTCCTGTTTCAGGGACTGATATTAATTTTCTTGATATGATTCGGCTTAAATTTTATTTAATTAACATGTTACAATTTCCATATAATTACTTAACTGAGCCGCAGTTAGTTAAACATATGCTAAATTTTAGATTGATGGCTGAAGAAGTTCTTAAAAATAGGTTTTGTACAATTATCAGCTTATTGTGTTTTGGCATTTCGCTGAGAATTTTTTTCCTCAGGCTGGAATTAGGTTAATGATTTTTGATCGCCCTGAAAAATCTTATAACCCTGTCTTAGATATCGTTTTAGATGGTCCACTAGTTGGTAATTTCGTGATATCAGAGTCTGGAGAAAAATCCTTGTTGATGGGGGATTAATAGAAAAATTTTCAGCTACAATTAAACCATTTATCTCCAAACAGGCCATCAATATTGATGAAAAAATGCGGCTTGAGACGTCTTGGCTTTATCCATTTGAGGCTGTTCGAGAAATTGTTGTTAACGCGCTAGTTCACCGTGATTTAACAAGATCAGTTGATATAGAAGTGAGCTTATATTCTGATCGTTTGGAAGTAATAAGCCCTGGTAGATTACATAATTCTATAACTATTGAGCAAATAATAGAAGGAATTCGTTATCCAAGAAACTTACATATTGTAGATATATTACGTGATTATGATTATTTAGAGCCTAGAGGTATGTGGATACGAAATAAAGTTAGTCCTTTAATGCTTAAATACAATAATATTAATCATATATTTAATCAAAATGAGAATTCATTTGTTGCTATTCTTCCTAAAAAATAATTAAAGAGAATATTTATCTAGCATATTAAATTTTTATTTTATTAATAATTTAAATTTAAACTTTAAAAAGAAAATTAAAAATATAGTTTAGTATTTAAATAATGTAATAAATCATGTAATGTTTATTTATTCTTGCGTTTATATATTTCATTAGCAACTGTCAATTCAAAAATATCATTTCTAGCTTTATCAAGTTTTTCATTAAGTGTATCGTTTTCAGTTTTTAAATACTCTAACATTCCAATTTTGACATAAAATTTATCAATTTTATTATTCAACTCTTTATTTTCATTTTGTAGTTTATAGCATTCATCAACCAATTCATTATACTTTTTATTAAGATCTTCATAATCATTTTTACTATTATCTATAGTTTTATGTAGATTATTAATTTCAATTTCCAAAGAATTAATTTCTTGTATAAGTTCTTCTTCAATATTAGAATATAAATCAAATTTTTTATTAAATTCACCTGTTTGTTCATCTAAATGTGTAATAATTTCATTTAGTAACAAATTAAAATTATTGCTATACCGCTCATTTATATTTAAGTTGGCTTTATCTGGATATAAATAATCACTTACATCATGTAGTAAAGGAATAATAATAGAGTAAGGACCTCCACCTATTGCCTCTCTTAATGACTGAGCAGTAAGTTGTTTGCCATTAGCCAATATTTCTTTAGCAAGTATTATGGCATTTTGTAATGAATAGTCCATATTTAGTCTCTTATTTAATAAATAAAATAAATTAATATATAGCGTCTAAAAATACGAAATTTAGGGATCAGAGCTTCAATTAAAACCCTGAGTTCTGGGAATATCCTACCGCCTTCCCCTGAAACAGTCAAGAGTTTGCCAATCTTTGAAGAGAAAACGGGCTGAGCGCCTTGGCTTGTAAGATTCTGAAAAAAAAATTCCAATATCTTAGTAATAAAATTTTTTGGGACCACTATATCTTGAAAAAATATTGAGCTGTAAGCCAATATACTGCATATTTTGTTTTTAAGGATTGTAACTTGGGTAAATCTGGCTGTAATCCAGCTGGGGTTAATTTTAAGAACAGATGAAAGCACAGGCCATGATATTGAGAAAAAATTATTTTCGCCGCAAGATGTAGTGGGAAAAAAATTTTTCAACAGGAAAAAATTTTTTCGAAAATATGGGCCGGAAAGAGTCGTCCCGCCAGCCGCCTGTCCTGGTTTGGCCTGAGTCAAGACCCTTATTTACCTTAATTCCTGACTAAAATTTATGAAAACACCAATTGAAAACACTAAAATAAAAAATAATTTAATTATTTTATTCATCTAAATATATTAATATAATATAAATAAAATGATTCTTATCCAGGAGCTGGCCACCATTTGATCTTGATTAGGGGCAACTAACCAAGGCCACCCGCGGCTGACCTGGCGCCTGGCCGAGCTAAAATCTCAATTCGGGCCCTGATGGAGAATCTGTTTGCCAGTCGGGTGAGTTTGGGCCAGGCTGGCCTCCAGGTAGGTTATCTCCCAGGCCCGACCAGCCAGGAGCTCGTGGAGGGCCCGGTCCGTCAGCTCGTTGGGTCCGTTTTTGGCGGTGACCTGGAGTTTTAAGCGGCTCTCTGGGGGCTGGGGACGAAAAGCCTGAAAACTTACCAGCCCCGGGAGGCCATAGAGGATTTCGCTGATTTTCCACAAAGGTAAGGTCGACCCATCTGGCCAGACGATCTGGTCGGCGAGCCGGCCAAATGTGCGGATCCGCCGAAACACCGAGCCGCAGGGGCAGACCCCGAGGGCGAAGGCTCCCAGATCCCCGGTCCGGTAGCGGATGAGCGGCATGGCCTCCCGACTCAGGGAGGTCAGAATCATCTCCCCGATCTGACCCGGCTGGAGAGGCCGCCCCACCGGATCGACAATCTCCACAATGATATCCGCCTCCCGAACATGGGGCCCCAGGTGGAACCGGCACTCCACCGCCCCGCCCAGGCCAAACTCGGTCTGGCCATAGTGAAGAAAGACTTTGGCCAGCGGCAGCTCGTCCTCCAGGGCTTCGATCAGGGCGCGGGGGGCCACGTCGCCGCTTAAGAGAACCGAGCGCGTCGTCTCAGCCAGTTTCTGGCCCAGACTGTGGCGGGTCAGGGCCAGAACCTGAGCGGGCACGCCCACCAGGCAGGTTGGCCCCCAGTCCAGGAGGTCCACGAGCCAATTGATGAGCTCCGGTCGGCCCAGGGGCGGGAAACCGGGCACCAGGCAGGGGAGGGGCCAGCGGCCCAGAGCCCGGGTCAGCATATCGCCGACGCTGCCGGGCCGGTCCCCGCTCATCAGCAGGGCCACCCGGTCGCCGAGGACGGGGTTGACGAGATTGCGCATGCCAAAGTAGTAAAAGTCCTCGACGTTGCGCAGGTCAGCCTCGGAGGAGTAGATCCGCTTGGCCTGGCCAGTGGAGCCAGAGGTGGGGATGGTCACCACGCCGGCCACGTCGGAGTGGGAGACGGCCAGAAAGAGGTCGGGGTTGGCGGCCAGCTCCCCGGGGTCGGTCATTGGGAGCTGGCGGAGGGCCGCGTCAAGCCGCTCTTCCAGGGCCCTGGTCAAATCAGTCAGCGATTCCGGGTTCAGAGCCGTCGTCGGGGCCGGCCAGGCGTTTTGGGCCTCGCTTTCCAGGGTGGCGATCAATTCAGAGGAAATTTCTGGCCAGCGCCGGTAAAAAGCGGTGTTTCGGGCCCGTTGGAGGGTCCAGGCCAGCCGCTCCAGGCGCCAAGCGGCCAGGTGGTGGGCCAAGCTCTCTTTGCCCGGCCGGGCCACCTCTCCGGCGGCCTCCCGCCCCAGGCCTTGAAGCCGGGTTTGGAACTCCAGGTCCAACCAGTTCAGCATGGCCGTTTCCGATGCAGGGTCTGGCCCGTGGTGGAGGTGAGGTTCATGGCGCAGAAGGGAATCAGCCGACCCGGCTCCTGATAGACGTGCACGCAGCAGCTCTTGAGGCGCTGGAGGTCCAGGGTCTGGCCGTCCTGAAAGGCCATGCCGGTGACGCTGAAAGTTTCCCGCCGGGCCTGGGCTAAAAAGTCGTCCAGGCTGGGGGCTTTTTTCCGGGCCATGGGAATGGTCGGCCCTGGGTGGGGTGGGGCGGGGCTCGGCTCGCCTGGCCCCCAGCTGTGGATAAGGATCTCCACCGCTTTTTGTTGGTTGAGCGCGGCGTCATCCACCGTCAACTCAACCTGGGGGGCCACAGTCGGCCCCATTTTCAAGCCCTCGCTCTCAAGGGAGCGGGGAACCAGTTGGCTCAAGGGGGCCTGGGGAACCCAAGGGGTCAGAGCTCCGTCAGCCTGGCGCCGAAATCGAAAGTGAAAAGAGCATCTTTCGTGTTCGCAACCTGGGGGCCGAGCGTCTTTGGCCTGAATCCTCCCCTCGGTTCCCGTTTCCAGGGCCTGTAAAATCTCCGGGATGGTCAGCCGCCGCTCTGGGTCGGTGAGGTTATTGCGCCCGGCCTGGGTCATGGGCTGGATATGGACGCCCCGGACTATGGGTTGGGCCTTGGCCCAGTCGACAATCTGGCCTAACTCCTGGTCATTGAGGCCTTTGACCACGGTCGGGACCAGGATCACCGGGAGATGAGCCTTTTGGCAAGCCGCCACCGCGGCCACCTTTTGGGCCTGGAGAGGGCGGCCCCTTAAAACCCGGTAAACCGGATCGGTGAGGCTGTCAAACTGCAAAAAGACCCAATTCAGGCCATTTTTGGCCAGTTTTTCGGCCAGAGCCGGCTCGTTGGCCAGCCTCAAGCCATTGGTGTTGAGCTGGACGGCGGGGAAGAGTTTTTTGGCCGCCGCCACCAGCTCCAGCAGTTCCGGGTGCCGGGTCGGCTCCCCGCCGGAGAGTTGGAGGACCACTTGCCCGGCGTTGGCCTGGATCCAGTGGAGGGCTTTAATTAACTCGCCTAGAGGCCGCGAGCTGGCTCCTGGCCCGCCGGAGTCCGCGAAGCAGACCGGGCAGCTCAGGTCGCACTGATCAGTTACCTCTAAAAGGGCGGCGCAAGTTTTTTGGCCGTGGTCCGGGCACAGGCCACAGTCCCGGGGGCAGCCGCGCTCTCGGGGGGTCTGGGCTTGAATTGAGCGGGGTTGGCGGGGTCGCCGCCAAGCGCGGAAATTGGGCTCGCCGCGCCAGATGGCCGCCGCGAAAAAACCGTGCTCTGGGCAGGAGCGCTCCAGAAAAACTTCCGCCCCTCGCTCCCAGATCTCGGCGGGCAAGATTTTGAGGCAAACCGGGCAGACACTTTCGGTCTGACCCAGGAGTTTGGGGCTCATGACTCCTGGCGTCCCTGGGTGGGGTCGATCTGGTTTTCGCTTAAAAGGCTCATGACCTTTTGCCAGGTGTGAATGACCAGGTCAGCGCAGCTCTCCGCGGGGTTGGCCGCGGCGTCGAAGGTCTGGCCGTTTTTCTCAAAGATTCGCAGGCAGTCGGGTTTGACTTCTCCCTTGAGCTCGTCAAACTTAAACCATTTAATCAGGGCCCCGATGAGGGTTCGGGCCTGGGGCAGGGGCCGCTCGTCCTCCAGACCCTTGCTGGTGTGCAGCGATAACAGGCACAACCCCCCGGTCAAGGCCCCGCAGAGGTCGCCGCAACCGGCCCCCATGGCCAGCCCGGCCATGCTCCGAATCAGATCCGGATTCTCCCGGCCCAGGACCCGCAGGCCCAAAAGGACCACGATCTGGGCGCAGGAATAGCCTTTGGCCGCCATTTCCAGGACCGCGACCTGAGTCTCATCCAACATGGCTATCTCCTCTGAGGTCTGGCTATAATCAAACTATTTGATTAACTATTTAAGATAAAATCCTGATTATAGCCTATAAGCTCGGGTAGGGGGCGGGGCCCGCTCGCGCTCTTTTGGGCGATGAAAAGCCCATAGGTGAGGTTAGAGCCGCCCAGGCAGCCCACCGCCTCCCCCGGCCAGAGTCGGCCCAGATTGGCCAGCGAGCCGTACCGCCAGACGAGGCTGGCGGCCAAGCTTTTCAAGGCTTTTTGGTGATCGCGATAATACCTGAGCCGCCAGCCTGTCTCAGCCAGCAGTCGGGCCAGGGTTTTCAGACTCACCGCCCCGGCCGCGCAGGTTAAGGGTTGACTGGAGCCCGGCTCTGGGGAAATCCTGGGGGTTCGGCTGACCAGATCGCTGATGATTAGAAAGCCACCCGGTCGCGCGCACCGCCATAACTCCCCCAAAACCTGGGCTTTGTCCTGGGCCAGGCTCAGGGAACACTCGCAGAAGAGGCCCGCGACTGTCTCGGCCGCCAAAGGCAGACTCTCAAAGGAGGCCTTTTGGGCTGAGCCTCGCTGGCGGGCCAGTCGCAAGAGTTTATCCGACTTGTCCAGGCCCAGGACCTGAAAACCCTTTTGTTTTAAATAACCCAAAGTAACCCCAGTCCCGCAACCCACATCCACCAGCGGGGCTTGGGCCGGGAACTGGCAGAAGTCCAGAGCCTCCTGGGTCAGGGCCAACCCCCCTGGCCGCAGACCCTCGGGAAAGGCGGCTAAAAGCTCGTCGCTTTCATAGGGGTTGAGCGCCCGGGGGGCCATGGGGCTATTTGTCCTCAAGAAGCTTTTCCACGTCCAGCATCTTGCCGAAGGCCAGATGCTCCGGGATCATGGTCACCCCACACTTGGCGCAGCCCGGCAGCTCCACCTCAAAGCTGGCCCCCATGTAGGTGACATTCACCTGAAACATGGTTAAAGGCGTCTGGCACTTGTGGCAGATCCACCCCTCAATGTCCATATCGGGTAATTTACGGTCCATAACTCTTTCTCCGGGTCAGACCCGGCCTCCCGTGCGAGCGAATCCCTCCAGGGTGGCCGGGCTCTCGGCTCCCTCGCCCGGTGAGCCCATAGCCAGCATTCGATGACACCAGACATCGTGGATGAGGTAACGGCCCTGGGGATCCTGGAAATACTCGACCCAGAAGGTGACCTGCCGGGGCCGGAGGGCGGCCAGGCTGCGACCGGTCTTCTGGTTGAAAAACAGGGGCCCGTTTTTGGCCGCTTCGGCGATGACCAGCTCCAGGTCGTCGCGAAGGATCCGGCGTTTTTCCATTTTAGCCCACAATTCCTCGCTGATGACCAGCTCATGGGGGAATCTGGCTGGCTCGGGCAAAGTTTCCCTCCAAACGCTGGTCAGGGCCAGCTGACGGAAGTGGCGGCGGTTGTCCCGGCGTTGGGTCAGATTAGGAGCTGGCCGCTGGGCCAGTTCTTGGAGATTGCCCGTAGGGAAAAGGATCTCCAAAAGATGCAGGCTGGCGAAACCGGCTTTGGCGAATCGGTCGCGGCACATGGCGCAGTAACTGACTAAAGGCGAGGTGGCCGCGGCGGCGGTGTCCAGGGTAAACTCCAGGCCCAGAGACTCATTGGCCTGGGCCCCCAGGCCCCCATAACCGCAGCATTTGGTGAGGCGCCCGGAAAATTTTTGCTCCTTAAAGCCCGGGGCGAAAGTTTTGAGTAACCGACGCGCGCTGGTCTGAACTTTTTCGTTATATCGGGTGGCGCAAGGATCGTGCAAAGTCAGCTCCAGGGACTGGATCAAGGCCGGCGGCGGGTTCTGGGCCAGAACCTCCCAGAGGCTGACAAAGGGAATTTCCGGGAGCTCGGCCTGGAAAAACAGCTGGCAAGAGGGGCAGGCCAGGATAAAGGTTGGCCTTTCGGCTGACTCCCAAGTCTTTTTCAACTCCGTGGTGACTGAGCCAGTGAGGGCGCTCCGCCCGGACCAACGAGCCGGGGCCCCGCAGCAACCGGACATCAGCCCGACTTCGCCCAGGGTTTGATTAAGGAACTCGTAAGTTTTGAGAGCCGCGGTCGGGTTGCCGGCCACCAACTGACAGCCGGGGAAAAAGACGCGCGAGACTTTTTCCTCGCCTGGTGGGGGTCGGAAAAAACCGCAATCCGGGCCGTTGGCGCTTAAAAGGTCCTCCAGGGCGTATTCATGGGCGGCGGCCGGCATGTGATTGGTGTCAATCATCTCTTTGCGGGCCTTGCGGATGAACTCGGCCACGTCAGCCTGATTGGGGCAAACCTCTTTGCACAGGTCACATTCCAGGCAGCTGTTGATCAGGATGTTGGAGGTGCGAATGCCATAGGCGGTGATGATGTTGTTGTACATCTCCCGGGCGTACTTTTTGGGATAACCCTTGTAGTGGCGCAAGTGCGGGCAGACCGAAAGGCAGCTCCGACAAGAGCAGTTGAGACACCGGGCCGCCTCGGCTTTAATTTCCGCCTCGGTCGGGCTCAGAGGGTCAGCCGGTCGGACTGGTGGGGCTGGTTGGGCCTCGCTCACGTCTACCACCAGGGTGGTCTCAAAGACCGCCTCGCGTTCCCGAGCCACCTGTGGTTGCACCCCTTGAAAAAGCCGGTCCAGGGAGCCAGCGGCTTTTTTGCCCGCCGAGGCCGCGGCCAGAAAAGGGTAGGGGACTGTGGCCGGGGGAGCCAAAAAAATCCGTTCGCGGCTGGAGCCGGAAGTGAGGGGGTCAAGGGCCAGCTCCGTCGCCTGAAGGCCCAGGGCAGGAGGGTCCACGCTGGGATCGCCCAGGTCCAGAAAGACGGCGGCGTAATCAGTCAGAAGTCGGGCTAAAAATTCCGGGGTCTGAGCCGGGGCCTCCTCCCAGGCGTTGCCTAAAAAGTCAATCAGCTCAAAAGCCTCGGTCAAAACTCCCGTTGGCAGACGCTCTCCGGCGGTCAGCAGGGAGCCGCCTTTAGGCCCGGTCAGGAAAATGGTGACCTTGTGCCCCTTGCGGCTTAAGTCCGAGGCCAGGCAGAGAGTCGCCAGCGAGGAGCCGATAGCGGCGGTTTTATGGGCGGTGGCTGGTAAGGGAAAAGGCTTGATGGTCTTGGAGTTACGGAGGGTGAAGCGCTCCAGGAGGGGCAAATTGACGCCAGCGTCCAGACCCTGGCGTGGACAGCGCTCCTGACAGGCCCCCTCACACAACCAGCCGGTCAATTGCGGGAGAGGCATTTGCCGGTCCAGGGCTTTTCTGGCTTCCCCGGCTTTGCCTTCGCCCAGGCGTTGAGCGATGGCCCTGGCGTCCACATGAAGGGGGCAAAAGCTTTGACAAGCCGGTGGCTCCTCATAGGTGCAACGATCTTCCAGAGCCAGAAGGACTGCCTTATCCATATGTTATATTCCTCAAAATTGACGCGGCCTCAAGGAGCGGTCAGCGTCAATATAAAAACTGATTAAAGGCGAGAAGGTTGTCATTATTTTGCCAATTATAACATAAGCCCGAGCCAGGCGACAAGGGCCCAGAGCCCCCCGCCGCGCGGCCCTGGCTGAGCCATTTTCAGCCTCTGGCCTGGGCTCCGGGCCGCGACTGGAACAAAAATAACATTATCAAAAAAACCCCGCCTCCCACAGGAGAGACGGGGTTTTGAGTCAAGCTTGGAAAAGGATTACTTCTTGGCCTTCAAGGCTTCCAGAACTCTCTCGGGCAGGGCGGGAATCCGGGTAACCCGGGCGCCGCAGGCGTTATAAATGGCGTTGAGAATGGCCGGGTGAGGCACGCACAGCGGGATCTCGCCGACGCCGGCGGCTCCGTGGGGGCCAAACTCGCGGTGGTTCTCATAGTAGTTCAGCTCGATGTTGTCCGGGATATCCTTGATGTAAGGGATACCGGCGGCCAGCATGGTGCGGTGCTTCTGAATGTCCTCGAAATCCTCGGTCAGGGCCAGGCCGATGGCCTGAGCCACGCCGCCGTAAAGCTGACCATCGGTAACGGAGCGGTTGTTTACCTTGCCGATATCGATGTTGAAGACCACGTGGTCGACCTTGACTTTGCCGGTGGCGACTTCCACAGTGACCTCAGCCAGGCAGACGCCATACATGTAAACCATGAAGGGTTTGCCAAGGCCTTTCTCATTGAGGGGCACGCCAGGCACCGAGAAGGTTCCGTCGTACTTGGTGGGAACGCCAGCGGCCTTGGCCTCGGCGTAGGTGTTGTAGTAAGTGCCATCGGGCTTCTTCAGGCCCGCCAGCAGGTTCTCGCAGGCCACGCGGATGGCCCCACCAGTCATGACCTGGGAACGGGAGCCACCGGCCGGGCCGGAGACGGGGTTACGGGTGTCGGCCCAGGTGAACTTCAGCCTCGAGGGGCAGACGTTCATGGGCCGCAGGGTCTTGTGAGCCGTGCCCACAGCGCCCATATCCGCGCCCTGGCCATGATCTTCCCAGGCGGTGCAGATGGTGATGGTGTCATCCGGGTTGAGCTCAGCGTAGGCGTTGGAGGAGTCAGGGCCGTCAAGACCGCAACCATAAGCGCCAGCGGCCAGGCCCACGCCCTTCTTATGGGTCGCGGTGGACTCGGCCTTGCAGCGCCTCTTGGCCTCTTCCCAATAGGGCTTCATGTCCTCCAGCATCTGCTTGTAAGAATAGGAGCACAGCTCTTGACCACTGGGATTGGTGGTGCCGGGTTTCCCGTCAGTGGGCGGGATATGGGTGTTAATGAGGTGGAACTCCAGCGGATCAATGCCGAGCTTTTCGGCCAGCTCGTCAGCCACGATCTCAGAGGAGAAGTTGGCCTGAGTTCCGCCGTATCCCCGGAAAGCCGAGCCCCAGCCGTGGTTGGTGCACACGGTGCGGCCTTCGCCCCGGATGTTGGGAATGTTATGGCAGGCGCCAAAGAACTGAATGCCGCGGAGGGTCAACAGATCGCCGAACTCGCAATAGGGGCCGTGATCGACATCGTAATCGGATTCCATGGCCAGGATCTTGCCGGACTTTTCGGCGGCCAGGCGGATCTTGGAATAGAACGGGCTCCGCTTGCCGGTGTACTGCTGCTGCTGATGATAGTTGAAAATCAAGCCGCAGGGCCGACCAGTGGCGATGACGCAAGCGGCCACGATGGCCTCGATGGTCGGGCTGAACTTGTAACCGAAGGTGCCGCCCATCGGGTTGGCGACCAGGTGGAGCTTGTCATCGGCCAGGCCCAGACCCTCTTGGATCATGACCTTGTGCAAGTGCACGCCGATGGACTTGCAATGGACGAACACGCAGCCTTCGCCGTCAATGTAACCAAAGGCGACATCAGGCTCGATGGGCATGTGCGGGGTGCGGCTGGTGATGAGGTAATCCTCGGCGACAACCACGTCCTTCCTGGCGAAGATAGGAGCGGTGTCCTCACCCTTCTCATGAGGCTGGGTGAAGTAGACGTTGGGGGTGCCGGGATGGATCTCAATGGCGTCCGGGGCCTTGGCGGCGAGCAGGTTCAGGTAGGCCGGCAGGACTTCCAAGTCAACCTTGACCTTCTTGGCGGCGGCGTGAGCCTCGGCCTCAGTCTGGGCCAGGACGACAGCTATGGCGTCCCCATACTGGAAGACTTTCTTGTCGCAGAGAATGGGCCTTTCCTTGCCATCGCCCTTGTTATTGGGGAAGGCCAGGCCGTTAATGCGGTTGTTGCCCTTGACGTCCTTATAGGTGACGACCTTAACCACGCCAGGCATTTTTTCGGCTTCGGAATAATCAATGCCCTTGATGTTGGCGTGGGAAACTTCGGCTTGGACCAGAGCCATGTACAGGCGGTTGGGAGGGAGCTCGAGAATCAGGTCAGCGCCATACTTAATGGTGCCGGTGACCTTCGGAACGGCGGTGGGCCGGGGATACCGGCTGCCCCAGATGTCGGTGCCGGGCTGATAGCGATACTCCAAAGCCTCTTCGGGGATCTCGCCGCGAATGGCCTTGGCCGCCTCAATGACCGCGTCAACGATGGGGATGTAGCCGGTGCAACGACAAGCGTTGCGGTTCTTCTGGAACCAGTCGCGAACTTCCTCGCGGGAAGGATTGGGGTTGGAGTCCAGAAGGGCCTTGGCGGAAACAATGAAACCTGGGGTACAGAAACCGCACTGCGCGGCGCCGTGCTTGACCCAGGCCTTCTGCAAAGGATGCAGGTTATTGGGGGTGCCGATACCCTCGATGGTGGTAATCTTAGCGCCCTCAGCGACCCGCCCGATCTTCACGATACACGAGCGAACCAGCTTGCCGTCCATAATCACGTTACAGGCGCCGCAATGACCTTCGCCGCAACCCACCTTCGTGCCGGGCAGATGGATCTGCTCGCGAAGGACCTTAACCAGCATGGTTTCTGGGTCGACGAAAATATTTTGCTCAATGCCGTTAACGTAGATTTTCTTTTGAATCATACGCCTCTCCTCCTCAATGGGAAATGCCTAAGAGCTTAACCTTTGGAGACGAGTTACCAAAAAAGCGGGGCTCGCCCTCAACGGTCAGCGGAATAAACCTGAAAGTAATGTGTTTGGCCGGATATTACCCCAGCTCGCCAGGCCAGCGCCCTCAATAGAACGCCATTGAGGGCAGAACTCCCCGCTTTACTTAGGTTTGCCTTAGTCCCACCAGCAGAAGATTATCCAAAAGGAACCTGTCACTGAAGGGGAGGTTGGCTGGTCAAACACTTTGTTGTTCCCTAATATCTGCCATTATCGACATAGCCCGGAATTTTGTCAAGTATTTTTTTTGCTAAAAGAGAGAGAATTACAAAAAAAATTTATGGACTTACTAAGGTAGACAATAATTTTGTATCAATGATAATAACAAAAAAAAGTTAAAAGATGTCAAGGGTGACATAGATCTTTCGGATCTCATTGTTGAGCGGCTAAAACCTACTGTTGAGGCGGACATAAGTTTTTTTTGACCGGGATTATTGATAAAACTAACAGATGTTCAATGACTAAATGAAGTGAACAGGCCTTTTGTGGCCTTTCTAAAAAAGAATAAATTTAGCAAAAGGGTTTTAAAACGAAACAAAAGTAAGTCAACAAATGGTCTTGTCATGTTTGACCTAAGTCTTAAACCAGGGGGAAATCGGGTCAAAGAAAAGCCCAAAATTTTTTTCTGTCAAAAAAATTCCTTAAGGATAGAGACGTTTTTGGCGGGCGGTTCCGGCGGGCTCCGTGATAAATCGGTCGAAAAGGGTGGGCCGAGGGAAAAATGGTCGCTAAGATCCTTCTTAGGTTGAGAAAATTGAGCCCAATAGCAACAATTGGGGGCGGCCGGAGTTTTTGGCCTATATTTTGTGAGTTTTGAAAGTCTGAAAAATTGATGGTTTTATATAGAATTAATAGGTCATAAAATGATTGATATTTTTTGTATGTTTCGTTAGATATTTTTTCGTTGAGTATTATCCAGGAAAAAAATTTTTTTTGTTGGAAAAAAAATTTTTTTTTATAGCCCGGTCGGTCTCTGGGCGTTGGGGAAAGACCGAGGCGAGGACAGGACCTCCGCCGTCCACATTATCAATCCTGGGGCGCTGGCCAGGCGACCAGCCAACAAAGGCGAGAAAGCTCAAGGGACTATTGATAGGTAGCTGAACGAAAATTTAGGCCATTAGCCAGCCAGAGCTCGGTAATCAAGGAACGCGTAAGACGGCGAGGCGTCAGGCTCAACCACGTTTTTGGCTGAGGCCCAGAAGCCCGCGGCTGGAAAATCGTCAACAATCCCGCCAAGGTCGCGGGTGTCATTTAAATTAAGTGGATAAAACTCCGGGTTCAGTTGTGGCCTAATAATAATAGTTAAAGCTTCCTCACGGCCTGGAAGCTGGGGGAAGTCTTCCAGCCAAGGGGGATAGGGCGGCCTTACCGTGGCGGCTCTCGCAAGTCGGGAGTTCAGAGGGGAGAGGATTTTTGAGGTCTGACAACTCCAAGGAGATCCGGCCCGCGGGCTCCTTGGGCTGTCAATCAGGAATCTGGCCAGCCCCAGAGCCAGCTCGATCGGGCCCGCCTGAGCTAGCGGCTCAGGCGGCGGATTGGTCAGAAAATTGTCCAGGCTGTCGTTGTTTTGAAATTATAACCGATTCATCTAGATGATTTGCCACTTTTTTCTCAATCATCGGTGAGGTCGGCCTTTCCGTGGGCCACTCGGCCAGATGGCGTCTGATTTGGGCGCCTAATCAAAAATAGAGGTTTTTCGGCCAAGATCTGGCTCAAGGAATATTTAAAATTTTAAGCCAAATAGTTATTCTAAATCTTCAAATATTTTAATTAATTAGCGCATATCTGGCCTATAAGGACAGTTCCCTTGGCTGGCCCCGCCAGTCGGCTAAGGCGGGCTAATTTGGCCGGGAGGGTAGGGCGAGTCAAGGTTTATTTGGCTCTTGGCCTGGAAAAAATGAACAAGTATTTTTTTCTAGCTGAGCTCATCAGTTAAAAAAATAAGCTCGATTTTAGGAAAATTTAATGATTAAATAGGATAATAAAAGTACTTAATCAATTAATATTATTTATAAAACTAATTCTATATGTCATAAAAATTTGAATGACTCTCTGGCCCCTCTGAGAAAAATAATTCCAAAATCCAGATTGACAAGATTTGGCCTCAATGTCATAATCAAAAGTTGAATTTAACTGCCTTTTAATTTTTACGCTTTCAAGTCTCTTTCTACTTTATTTTTTGGATTTTCCGTTCATTATCCTTAATCTAATGGGCGAGTGTTATCGACGAGCGCTATTGAATTGTCCGTGAATGGTCTTTGGCTCGATAGGCTCGCCTGAAGTCAGTTTTTGGCCCGCCCATCCACTTTGGTAACCCTCTAGTCTTGGCGCGGGGTGTGGTGGCCAAGGTCTCGCGAGCGAACCGCTGACGCCGGGTTATCTGGAGTTCTCTCAAGGCCGTTCAGCCTGGGATTTGGTCAACAGCCAGTTTGGCCATCTTGAGGTTTGGCTCAGTTTGTTTTGAACCTATAGTTAGCTATCGTCCAAATGGTGACGGGTCTATTTTCGGGAGCGGTCGGAAGATAGCGAGGTTTTTTACTTGGCTTGTTGATAATTATTGGTTTTTAATAAAAATTTATCACATATTAAAATTAAATATATATTTAATATTTATATAAATAAAATTATAAGTTCAAGTAAACTGCATTGATTATTATACATCATTTTATACAGTAATTTTTTTACTTTTTTAAAGCTTTTTGCTTAACTATAAGGTATTAATTAATGTCTATAAAGTTCAAAATTATTCTTGGGTTTATATCAGTATGCTGTATTTTTCTTATTTTATGTGGGTTTTTGACTTATGAATTCATAATAATAAAAGAAGAAACAGATGATTTAAGGAATATTGTTATTACTGGAAATTATAATGCTAAATTCTTAAATTATTCTTTGACAATGGATAATTTAAAAATTTATGATTATACATTATTTAAAAAAGAAGAAGA
>JAISMU010000099.1 GCA_031276635.1 Deltaproteobacteria bacterium
TAGTGTTATCAAGCGATTTGACAAACTTGGCCAAGTAAGGAGTTTTGTCGATATAGAGACAATCGTTTTTCCTTAATTCAGAGAACGACAGAGTTGTGGTAACAAATTTAAGCATAAGATATCTCACATATTGTTAAACGGTTAATAAACATTGTAAAGATAGTCATAAATAAATAATATAAAACCAGATGAATAGATCTGAATTTAATTTTGATTAAAAATAACTAAAAGACCTGCTATCCGATACCATAACGTTTAGCCATGGAAAAAATTATTATACTCGCGGTTAATTACGAGAAAGTCCATTTTCCTCTAGAGTTAGGAATCTTAAATTCAGCCGTATAATAAAAGCCTCAAAAAATTGATGTTCTCGCCAAAAGTCATTCTATCGTTAATTACACTTGCTAACATATTGAAATCAGTATTTATTTTGAGACTCAATTTTTAAAACCAGGGTTTTAGCGAAGGCGTCAAAATTAATCATGAAGACTTGCTAATTCCCAAATCCTGAAAATATAATATCAAAAAAAATTTGGGTTTTGAAATAAAATTTTTGGAAAAATCAGAAATTATATATTTATAAAAAAAATAATTTTTAGCGATAACATTTTATTATTTTGTTATAATATTATGAATAATGGCTAAATGTTCTTAAAGCGAGATCCTCAACCAGGACGCCTGAAACTTTGGCCTATTAGGGTAAAGTCGTCCGCAATGAGGTTTCTTCAAAATCTGTTGAGGGGCGCGTCTCTCTGGGAATGATAAAAAGATCAGCGCGTGTTTTTGATAAAAAAAAAGACAATCGCGTTTTAAGTCAGTTGACCGGCTTTGATGATGTTGGAAGGGGGTTTGGGGGGAAAGGCCCTCTTGAGCCGGACCTGGGCGACCCGGTCCAGCTCCTGGCCCAGGAGGCTGAAGAAAACCCGGAGGGTTCGGGCCAGGGAACCCGCCGAGGCTTTAAGGGCCCCTTTGGTCTCATCCAGATACAAGTCCCGGCGGATGGCCAGGCCCAGGGCCTTTAAGCGCGGCCAAGCGGCCATCGCCGCCGGGATATGCGTCCCGGCCAGAGGATAGTCCAGCTCGGTCCACAGCCCGAACCGCCGGAAGATGTGCCCGGCCAGGCTGGTCAAGCCTTGAGGGGAGAGGCCAGCGGCCTGACCCAGGTTGATCTGCGGTTTCGGGAGCTCCCGGTGGTCATGGAGCCAGACTTTGTGGCTGAAGAATCTAATGGTGATCAGCAGGACCAGGCTCTCCTCAGCCAATAAGGTTTGCCCGGCCTGAACGAGCTTGTCCACATAGGGCTGGACGCAATGGGAAAAAATGAACTCTTTTTCGCTCTCGGACCAGGTTGGCAGATCCTTTTCCAGGGCGCCTCTGGTCAGGATAAAAGGTTTGGGGCTGGTCAAGAGCCCCAGCTCCACCGCCAAAAGGCCCAGAGGGTCAGCCACCAGAGGGCTGAAGGGATAGGGGAGCAAAAGGGTCTTGGGGAGGTTGTGGGGGGAGGCTCCCTCGCGTTTAACCAGATCCCGGCTGGGGCCTGAGCTGGACGGCTCCGGCTCTAGGGCTTTCTTGACCACCTCCAGCAGGAAGGGGTCAGTCAGGCGCCAGTTTTCCCAACGCAGCTCCTCCGGGCTCAGGGTCATTCGCTTGATAATGGCCTTGGGTAGAAAGGGGCTGGCGTAGGGGACACTCAGGATTAGGCCGGCCAAATTAATTTTCCCCCCAAGCCCAGGGTTTGTGTTATCATTTGACGGCCCGGCAAACGTCCGCCCACCTTCAGAGCCCTTTGGCCAAAAGGCGCGGGAAAAAAGATTTGGGCCCGCGATGTCGTCGGCGCCGTCGCTGACGACTGAAAAATAACCACCTAACAAGCCATTGTTTATTGTAAAACAAATTTCGCCTTTAGCCAAGGGCTAGGCGGGGCCGAGGGCCCTCGACCGGGCGCGACCGGCTTCTGGTGGAAAGAGAGGCTGTCATGCCCGCCACCGGGCCTCCCCCCCTCCAAGCCAGGCCGGCCGGGACCCGCGCCGCGGGGAAAAACCCTCCCCAAACTGGGCCGGCCAGCCCGGGTGACCCGAACCGCCCGGCGATCAGCCAGGCGGTCATTAAAAAGCGCCTCCAAAGCCTAGCTCTTCTCAGCCAAAAGCATAACTGCCCCAACATCTTCCTCAACGGGCCGGAGAACCGGCGCTACTTCTCTGGGTACACTCCCTCAGACCCCATGTTGGTGGAATCGTCGGGGTTTTTGCTCATCACGCCCAAGCGCCGGATCCTCCTCACGGACTCCCGCTACGACCTGGCCGCCCGCCAGGAGGCTCCCCTGTTTGAGACGGTCATCTACCAAGGCTCCCTGGTTAAGACTCTGGCGGAGACCGTTGACCTCACCGAGGGGTTGTGGTTTGAGCCACGATTTCTGACTGTGGAGAAACTAGCGGAGTTGCGGAGCGTTTTAAAGATCCAGATTCAGCCTTTGCCTTTTGATCCCAGTGTCCTCCGGCGGGTCAAAGCCCCAGCGGAGTTGGCCCTCATCCAAAAAGCCCTGGTCATCACCGAGACGGCGGTGGGACGTTTGTGGCGGGCTTTGCGCGCGGGCTGGACCGAGGGGCGGGCGGCCTGGTTTCTGGACCAGGCTTTTCGGGAGTTGGGTGCTGAGGGCTCAGCCTTTGAGACCATTGTGGCTTCCGGGCCTCAGGCGGCTCTACCCCACGCCACCCCTGGCGCCAAAGTCATCCAAAAAGGGGAGATGGTGGTTATTGACTGCGGGGCCCGTTATCAGGGGTACGCCGCCGACATCACCCGAACCCGCTGCCTGGGGCGGCCCACGGCCTGGCAGCGGCAAATTTATCGGGTGGTCCGGGAAGCCCAGACACGAGCTCTGGCCGCCCTGGGGCCGGACAAGACCGGGGCCGAGGTGGATCAGGTGGCCCGAGATTGGATCAGCCAGGCCGGTTTTGGGGATTTTTTCGGTCATGGCCTGGGTCATGGGGTCGGGCTGGCCGTTCATGAGGGCCCGAACCTCTCCCGGCTGAATCAGGAAAAGCTCCCGGTGGGGGCGGTGGTGACGGTTGAGCCAGGGATTTACCTGCCTGGTCGAGGTGGGGTCAGGCTGGAGCAGATGGCCGTGGTGACTAAAGGTGGTTGCCAGGTCTTGAACCAGGACGTTAATTTTTATGAGTTCTAAGGGCTCGCGAGGGTTAAAGAGCCGGGAGCGGGCCGACCGGTTGTGGTTGGGGGCCCGGGCCTGGACCATGGACCCAGCCCAACCCCAGGCCACGGTTCTGGCCAGTCAAGGGGCGCGACTGGTTTACGTCGGGGACGATCCCGAGCGGGCCAGATCCCTCTTGGCTCGGAATCCGGAAACTATTGACCTGGCCGGGCAAACGATTATTCCCGGGCTTATTGACAGTCACGCCCACGTCCTGCACGAGGGGTTGCGCTTGGGGCAGCTGGATGTCCGGGATCTGGGCTTTGAGGAGACTCTGGCCGCCATCGCGGCGGCGGTTCGCCAACTGCCACCCGGGGCCTGGTTGCACGCTCGGGGCTGGGACCAGAACATCTGGCCCGGTCGGGAATGGCCGGGCCTTCAGGAGCTGGACCAGGTCAGTCCCCAGAACCCGGTGGTGGTTGACCGGGTGGACAAGCATTCCATCTGGGTCAACTCCCAGGCTTTGGCTCAAGCTGACCCCCGCGCCCAGGGACCGGACCCACCGGGGGGCGAGATCCTGCGGAGCCTGTCCGGGGAGCCGCTGGGGGTTTTGATTGGCCAGGCCATGTTTTTTGTTTATGGGGCCATGCCGCCGTTGGACGGTCGGGACCGGGCCGAGACGCTGGAGCTGGCCCAGGCTGAGCTCCTCAGCTATGGTCTCACCACGGTGGTGGACGCGGCCACCGGGGCGGTCGACTTCGCCACCCTTGTCAAATCCAGGGCCCGGGGGACTCTCAAATTCCGCTGGCGAGCCTATATTCATCAGGGCAACTGGCCGGGCTGGGAGGAGCTGACTCCCCTTGATGGGCTTTGTGACCACCATCTGGCTCTGGATGGCCTGAAAATCTTCTCCGATGGCTCCCTGGGGTCCCGAAGCGCCTGGCTGCTGGCTGACTACGCCGACCGCCCTGGGCACCAAGGCTCGCGGGGCCTGGCGGACGCGGAGTTGGAGCGGCTGCTGACCGTGGCCCGGGAGCGGCGACTCCAGGTGGCCATCCATGTCATCGGCGACGCCGCCGTGGCTCAGGCGGTGGCCGCCATAGCCCGGGTTTTGGGGCCTGGTCGGACTGACCGCCGCTGGCGGCTGGAGCATTATCAGGTGGTGGCTGACGAGGATCGGGAGAGGGTTCTGGCCATGGGCCTCATCCCCTCCATCCAGAGCGCTGGGCTCCTGACGGACCTTCTTATGGCCGAGGACCGCCTAGGCTCGGAACGCCTGAAAAGAGCCTACGCCTGGCGGGACATTCTGGACCGGGGTGGTTACCTCATTAATGGCTCCGACTGCCCGGTGGAGTCGGCCAATCCTTTCCTGGGCCTGCGGGCGGCCGTGACCAGACAGAATCTGGCTGGCTGGCCGCCCGAGGGCTTTCTGCCGGCCCACCGTTTAAGTCGCTGGGAAGCCTTGGCCAGCTACACCATTTGGGCGGCTCAGGCGGCTTTTCAGGAGGGGAAAATCGGGGTATTGCGACCTGGAGCCTGGGCGGACTTCGCCGTTCTGGACCAGGATTACTTCGCCTGCCCGGCGGAGGCGATCCAGGACATCCAGGTCTTGAGAACGGTGGTGGGCGGCGAGACGGTTTTTAGCCGGGAGTGAGAGCCGGGCCAGAAAATGGTGGCGGCCGGCTATCTCTACTTGAGGCCTCTAACTCGCTGGCCCTGACTTGGAGTTCCAGACTTGGAGACCCTGACTTGGGGCGAAGGTTTGGTCAGCTGACTCCCAGCGGACAACCTGATGAAGCCATTATCCCCTCATCGCTCCCCAGCTTTGATCCTTTATTGTCTTAGATTTGGAGGATTAAAACCACCAGCTTTAGCTGGCGCGCTTTAGCGTTTCCGCTGAAAAACTTGACTCAAGGTCTACTCAATTACCCTATGGCTATTGGAATTTGAGCCCTTTTTTTCCCTCGGAACCCCAATTATGACTGATACGCGCGTGGTAACCAGGCAATACACTTCCATATTGTATGGGTAAAAATGTAATATAAGAAAAAAACAGGTAAAAATTAATTAATTATTTTAAAATTGATCTATATAGACCACCGGCTTTAGCCGGATGTTGACTCAACGTAGTCTCTGAACTGTAAGATCCAGAGCCTAGCCCTGGTAACCATGGGGGCTATTTCAAACCCCACCCCTTCCTCGGGGGTGAACGGTTACCATCTCAGGCGTCGGGTCTTGAAATTGCCAACGCCCATTCCCCGTCTTCACCAAGGCGCTAAACTTGAAGTTGGCCCGAGATATCTTTTTTAGATGGTTATTTTATCTTATTATTAAAGGGTCATAGGAAGTTATAGTAAATTATCTTTAATCTTAAGTCGGGCTGGCTGGCTCAATAAAAAAAGGCCGGCTAACCGGCCTTTTGGCGGGATAACCTTGGCTCCCAGGGTTAACTGAAATCATCCAGCAGGCGCACTTTGCAAGGGCTGACGGTGTTGACGCGCACAATGTCCCGAGCGTCCTCGACCATGTTCTTCAACCCCTTGAACCCCAGATCGGTCGGATTGAAGTTGGGCCACTGGGCCTTGATGGAGCTGCCCACTGAAGACAACAGGGCCCAGCCGTCATCGCCCTCGTTCTCGGCCACCGCCTGGCGCAAAAGCTCCTTAAAGCGACCCAAGTCCCCCTCCTCGGAGGCCGGGCCGTCACTAGGGGCTTCCGTCTTGGCGTCCCAGACCGGTTGGATCAAGAGGTCCTCCTCTGGGGGGGGAGCCTCGTTATTGTCCTTCAAGGCTTGTAGATCCTCGACGGACCAGAAGAGAGAGCAGGCCGTCCGAAACGGCCCGTTGGTGGCCGGGGCGTTGGCAAAACCGAAGACCGTGGCCCCGGACTCCCGGAGGCGGATGGCCAGGCGCCCCAAAGCCCCGCTGCCGGTGGCCAGGGCGAAGGCGTTAATCTTCTTTTGGCGCAAGAGATCTAGAGCCTCAATAGCCATGTCCACGTCGGGGGAATTGTCCTGGGGGTAGTCAAACCTCTGGGCCGGGACTATGGCGTACAGAGCCAGTCGTTCGGCCCAAGGCCGCAGCTCGGGCTTGGACCAGTTGCCAAAGGCTCTTTTGACGACAATTTCCCCATACTGGGCCAGGATGGAGAATATGAGATCCGAGACCTCCACCGGAAAACTGGTGGCGTCGATCAAAACCGCGGTTTTTAAGGCCGAGCCCTCGGGGGCGTAGTTGGCTTCCATGAAAAGGTCTCCGTGCGATTCGTAACTATATGCGCCGCCCCGCGAACTTTGGGCGGAAAAGCTTGCTCTGAAAAGCGAGGGCTCAAGTCTGGTATTTCTCGCTGATCCGATATAGTGACCTCTGAGGCGTCCCCAAGGTCGCCCTGGAAACGTCTTCAAGGCCGCCAAAGGGAAGCCCCCGCCGCTCGACTTGGGGCGGGCCGTTTTGAGAACAACGGTTGAGCCTCTTTCCTGGAACTTAAACCCTCAACTGGATAAATTCGCCCGAAATAGACGCGCCTTAAAAAATGAGCGAAAATGAGGCCAGAAGTTCCTCAAGGCTCCAGGGCTGTCCCGGGGCCTGGCGGTTGGGGGCGCGGTTATAGCAAATTGGTCAGGTCAAGTGGTCAAGTCAATTGGCTCGCTGGGCCAGCAGGGCCTTAGTCAGCCAGCAATCCTCCACCGGGCGGACCACCTGGGCTCGGAGGAAGGCTTCGGCCAGGGAAAATAAGCGAATGCTGCCTGGATCAATGGTTAACAGCCGGGAGGCCTGGTGGGTCACAAAGCGAAAGCCGACCACCATGTCCGGCTGGCCCGACAGACTCAGCTGCAAAGGTAAAAGAAGAGTCAGGGCCTTGGAGACTGAGTCCCAGGCCACCAGGCTGTTCTGGGGCGCCTGGGCCAGATCCTCGGCGGCGTGGTGGAAAGCCCTTTTCATGTTGAACAGGCAATCCTCGGGGTTGGAGCTCAAGTAAGGCGGAATAATCCCGTGCTCCGAGCCGAACCACATCAGGCGCGACCAGGCCGACTCATCGGTGAGCGAGATGTTTAAGCGGTCATTGGATGAGGGCAGAATCTCCTGGATCCATTTTTGGAGAAACTGGCTGGTGGCGTAGGCCTCGGGGCCGCTGACCGCGTGGTTAACCAGGGAGGAGAAGCGATAGTAGGCGTCGGAGGTGGCGCTTCTCTGGAAGTTGGCGAAAATGGCCTGGCTGGAGGCGGTCTGAAGATTGATGTTGAAGGAGAAAGACTTTTGCGAGAGGACTTCGGCGAAACCATGCAAGAGAAAGATGTCCGCGAAAGAGGTGTGGAATTCCGGTTGGCGACCTTCCGAGTTTTTGGCCACCAATTGCGTGAGCTTGTGCAGGGCCAGGTGCTTGCGCAACTCCAGACAGTGGGAGAGGTAAACGCGCAGGTTACTCATCAGCCCGTGGTAAAGGGGATTGAAGCTGGTGTCGTCGCGCAGCCGGCTCAACATGTCCGGGTAGAACTCCGTGGGAAAGGAGGTGTTCAGGATCGCCCGCAGATCCGGGTCGATCTCGGCTGACCGAACATCGGTGATCTCGTAGAATAGGCCCTTTTTAGAGCTGTCGTAGAGATCGGCCCGGGAATAGGTCTGGGCGCAGTAGTAGGTCACGTCCACGCCCGGGTAGTCCAGGGCCAGCAGTTTGTTGATGAGGGTGAGGTCGTAGGTGTCCTTGACCCGGGCTCGGCGCTCGGTCCCATCCTCGCCCACAATGGTTACGCTGTTTTTGTCCTGAATGGGCCCGACCACCGTTCCTTGTTTGAGGTTACTCTGGATGGCGTTGTTGGAGACGGTCACAGCCACAGGCGGGGGCAAGCTTGGTTGGGCCTCCCGGGAATCCCCTAACAGATAGATGTACTTGATCCGGTCGGCCCGGTTTTTGCGCAGGGCGAAGCGGTCCTGGTAGAGCTCCAGGACCGCCGTCAGATCGCTGTAGTTGGGGTTGAAACCCGAGTAACCCTCGTTGTCCAGGGCCAGGCGGGGGATGATCTGGACCAGGACCTCGTGGAAGAACTGGATGGGGACCATCTTTTCCCCATTGGGGCCGCGCTCATGTCTGGCCGCGCAGAACTCAAAAACCTTCATCAAAAACGCCGGATTGAGCTCATTGACCGAGGGTTGGGCGTAATAACGGGTCTCCTCGGAAAAGTTAACCCGAATCTCGTGAAAGGAGACGGATTTTTTGGCGACCGGGGCGGGGGTGGCGGGGGCGGTCGGGACCGGGTAAACCCGAGGAGCCGGCCGGGCCGCTATCGGGGGAGCCACGACCCGGGGGCTGAACCGGGGCGAGAGATTGGGGACCGCCGTGGAGGGGCTCTTCAAGCTCCGGGGCGGCGGGGTCGGGGTCGGCCGGAACTGGAGGGGAAAGTCGGGCCGGTTGCCGTTCAAGGTCGCCGGGCCGTTGGGGCCGTGGTTTTTGTCCTTGAGTGTCCCCAGCCAGGTGTCCTGGAGCGAGGAAATCAACCGGGCTCCCTTGCTGGCCATGCTGAGAGTCAGGATGGTGTGCACGAAGGGTTTAACCACTCCGCCATCGGTATCGGTGATCTGCTCGACCACCAGAACCACGTCGTAGTCCCGGGGATCGGCCAGGGCCAGAGGCAGGATGAAGGCCAGCTTGTCCCGGGCCGGGTTCCAGTAGGGCAGAGGGATCCGGGGATTGGCGACGATCTGCCGTTGCGTGAGATCCAGAGCGGTCTTGAGCTTTTCCTTGAGGGTCACGTAAGTGCTCTGAGTATCCTCTTCCTCAATGAACTTGGCCAGATCCGAATTGGTGGCCTCCACCTCCTCGGCCCGGAAACGACTGTTGTCCTCGACGTACCGGAAATAGGTGGGGCAGATGGCGCTGATGAACTTGTGAGGAAACCGACCTCGCCTGATGCCATCAACAATGATGTGATTGCACTGGGCGTCATGGTCCAGGTCGATGGGGATGTTCTTGTAGATCATCTCATCGGGTTTCTGGTAGTAGGTGGTGCGGGCCGGGCGCGGATGGATCTTGGTGGAGACCTCTTTGCCGAGGGGGTTGTCGCTGGTGGCGGTGAAACCCTTGAAAACAAAGCGCTTCTGGGTGGAGTCGGTCTTCTTGAAAACTACCAGGATATCCCGACTGGCCTGGTCCATCAGGCCGATGTTCAAGGCGGCCAGCTGGTAATCAGCCGAGAACGCCAAGCCCGCGTCATTGACCTCCAGTAGATCCGGCAGGCGGCCCTGGGTGGCGAAGATGTCCAGAAAACGGTTGATTTTTTCCTTCTGCAGGTTCTGAAAGGTTTTCAGAAAATAGTTCTCCAGCAGATTGTAGGGCTTGCGGCTGTCGCTGTAATACCACTTTTCCGGTTGGGCGAATTGGGCCAGCTTTTCCAGCATCTGCTCAAAAGTCGGATGAGCGGCCCCGGGGCCCGAGCTGATTTTGGGCATGTAAATGATGTCGTGAAACCAGACCGACAGGCCCCGGTTGGTCTTCTCGTCCAGGGCTGAGTATTTCAGATCCGTGATGACCGGCATCCCCTGGGCGAATTGGAGAGTGTCCGTGTTGGGTTTGAGGACAAATTCCACCCGGATGTCTTTTTCGCCCCGTTCCAAAAGAGTCTTGACCAGAGACCAGGAAACATTGAAAGGCGGAATGTAGCCGCTGAAAAAGTTGCCCGTCAGATCTTCCCGGGCCGTGATCAGCCGTCGTTCCACGTTGATCTCCGTGACCGTTCCACTGGTCAGGGTATTCATGGGGGCGGCGACTTCCAGGCCCCGGGCCGGGCGGGCGCCCTGGTAGCGCAGATCCCCTCTCAGGTCCCGGGGATCCGGTCGGCCTCGCTCCACGGTCGAGGGAAACCGGGGGTAGGGCGAGGGAGAGCTGGGCTCAGAGTAGGGTTCTCGGGTCGCGGGTTCGGTGGCGACAGGCTCGGGAGTCTCTGGTTGGGCCTCGAGGGGCGGGGTTAAGCTGACTTCGGGCGGTTCGGTGGGCTCAACCTCAACCTCGGCCTCAGGGGGCGTGGCCTGAGTCTCCGCGGGTTTAACCGCGGCGGGCTTGGTTTTGGTCGGCTCTGGGCTTGGGGCGACCGGCTCGGGCTCCACCAGCTCCAGTTTGGGGGGCTCAGGGGTTGGGGCGGTCTCTGGGGCGGTCTCGGGGGCGGCGGTGGCCGCCGGGTCCAAGATAGGCTCTGGGGTTGGCTCCGGCGGGGTGAGGACCGAGAAAAGATCCCGGGGGTTACCTTTGGCCTTGGTTTTAGCCGGGGCCTTGGCTTTGGGGGCCAGGGGCTCCTTGGCCTCCTTGGCGGGGCCCGAGGTTGGGGCCGCTGGGCTCTTGGCCTCAGAGATCGGGGTCTCCGGCGTGGGGAGAGGCGCGGCTTTGGCTCCCTTGACCGCCTTGGCCTTGGGGCTGACCTTGGTTCCCTTGACCGTCTTGGCCCCTTTGGGGGTGGGTTCGGGTTTGGCAACGGCCTCAATGGCGACCGCCGGAGTCTCAGGCTCAACCGGCTCAGCTTCTTCCACCAGGGTTTTGGCCTTGGTGGTTTTTTTCTTGGCGGCGGCGGGCTTGAGGGCCTCCACCACCGGTTCTGGGGCGGGGCTCTCCGGCTCAGGCGGGGGAATCTCCAACGCCCCCATTTCGACAATGTCGCGTTCAACCCCCTCGGGGGAGACCCGGGTGGAGCACTTGAAATAGGGAGCAAAGCTCAAAAGAAGATGCTTGAGATTGCGGAAGCCCAGTTTAGCGTAGCCCTGCTCGCGGATCTCCTTGACGCATTTTTTCATCATTTTGTCGAGAGAGAGCAAGGTCACCGGCTCGGAGCCTGATAAGGTCAGGCTTTTGAAAACCTCAGCCAGATGCCAGGCGGTAATCTTATTGTCTTTAAGGACTATTTCCGGCGGAGTTTTGGCCTTGGTCGGGAGGGAGACATCCGGGCTCTGGGCTCCCTTGGCTGACGAGCTCCTGACCGGTGGGCTCGGCTCTTGGGCCTGGTCTGGGGTCACCATATCGGAGATCTGGCCGCTTGAGGTGTCTGGGTTGGAATTAAGGGGGGGAATCTGGTCTAGGGGCGACTTAATATCTGGGGAGGATTGGGGCTCCTGGGAAATATGGGGGCTAATATTCCCAATACACAACGCCTCAACCGACGTTTCGCTTGGGGGAGTCATATTTTTTTCCTGAGTTACGACTTTGCGGGTTGTTTTGGGGCGGGCGGCCTTTTTGGGGCTCTCGGTTTCCTCAGCGGGCTTGGCGGGCGCGGTCAAGGTTGGCTTGGCCTTTTTCGTCTTGGCTGGGGTGGCTTTGGATTTCGCGGGCTCGCTTTCCAAAAAATCATACACCAGGCCAGAGACCGGGGGAATTACTGAGGTGGATTCTTTCTTGTCAACTTCGGCGTTTTTTGGGCGTTTCAATTAAACACTCTCCATAAGTGCCTGTTAAAAAAGGCCAGGTTGAATAATTCGCGGGAAAGGCCAGTCAGCCGGGCCTTTCGCCTTTAGCTTTTTTCGCGGTTTCCCATAATTTAGGGTCAAGTTAATTTTCCCTCTTCCCGGGTTTTTCCAGGATCTTTGTGGGGCTTTTAGCTAAAGTGACGAACTTTTTGATTAATAATAGTTAACCCCAGAGGGGTATATTTCAGTCTTCAAATAAAAATACTATACCTCAGCCTAAAACTCAAATAAAATATCTTTACCTCGCCCAGGCCAAGGTAGAATAATCAGAAAATCAGAGGCCCCCGGACGCGAGTCAAAGAGCCAAGGAGCGCGTCTAACTGAAGCGCGTGTTTTAAAGGTAATAATATTAATATATAGTAATTATAAAATAAAATCTCTTAAATAAAAAAGTATGCCATTTTTAACTATTCTCATAAGAAGTTGAATAATTATAGGTCAAAAAAACTCGCCAGCCTAGCCAGCGGAAATTTAATCAGAACTCAAAAGCGACTGTCCCGCCCGCTAATCTTGGGTCAAGTTGACCAGACTATTCTAAAAAGACTAGTTTGACAAGAATATTTTGAAAAGACTTCCAGACCAGACAATTCTGAAAAAGACATCCAGACCAGAATATTCCGAAAAGATTAGCCAGACAAAAATTTTCTGACCAGGGCGACCCCGCTCCGAACCGAGTTAACAGCCCCAGTTCTTAGTCAGGTTTTTAACCTGGTTTTCAGCTAGCCAACGGAACAATGTTGTTGACTCAATCAGGTCGATCCTGACCTGAAAAAGAAGGCAAACCCCAACTTACATCAGGACTGGCCTCCATTTTTTAATTATACTACTGGGTTCTAAATTTTCTGTCAAGTTTTTGTCTTGACACCCCGCAATTTTAATTTTAGTCGAGGCCGCTCAGTCGTTTTAGACTTAGTCAACCAGCCACCGGCTAAAGCCGGTGGGTTGTTGACTATTTAGAGGTTTTAGTCGAAAAAATTACCGGCCCAGGCCTGAACTGGGGTTAACCCGCGATTTGGGCCGGGTAGCCAGCCTCGGTGACGGGCTGGGTCAGGGCCTGATCGGCCAGCTCATTTTTCAGGTGGACCTCGGCGGTTCCGGCGGCCAGATCGACCACAGCCTTTTCCACGCCCGGCAGGCCCTGGAGGATTTTTTCCACCCGGCCGGAGCAGTGTTGGCAGGACATGCCCTCAATTTTCAGTTTTTTGATCATGGCGGTTTCTCCTTGAGTCTGGGGCCCCTGGAGGGGAGGGGTGGTTGGGGTGGGCGCGGGGAGGCCCGAGCCCACCTTGGGGGAAAAGAAGCGCAGTCGTAAGGCGTTGGTGACTACGGAGACCGAGCTCAGGCTCATGGCCAGGGCGGCGATCATGGGGTTGAGCTTGAGGCTCCAGGCCACGTAAAAGGCCCCGGCCGCGATGGGAATCCCAACTATATTGTAAAAAAAGGCCCAGAAAAGGTTCTGGCGGATATTGCGCATGACGGCCCGGCTAAGCAAAATGGCCCGGGCCACGTCCAGGGGATCGCTCCGGGTGAGGACCACGTCCGCCGTCTCCATGGCGATGTCCGCCCCCGCCCCGATGGCCACCCCCACGTCCGCCCGGGCCAGGGCGGGGGCGTCGTTAACCCCATCGCCGACCATGGCGCAGCGCTGACCCTCGGCCTGGAGCTGGCGGATGATCGCCTCCTTCTCCCCAGGCAGGACCTCGGCGAAGACCCGGCTCAGACCCAGGCTCTTCTGGACCACAGCCGCGGTTCGGGCGTTGTCGCCAGTGAGCAGGACCACCTCCAGGCCCAGTCGCCGCAGCTCCTGGACCGCCTGGGGGCTAGAGGGCTTGATCTGATCAGCCAACTCAATGAGGGCCAGAACCCGGCTCTCGTCCGCCAGAAAAATGGGCGTGGCCCCTTGGCTCGCGGCGGTCTCGGCCTGGGCCTGAAAATCCCCGGGGCCTAGACCCAGGCTGGTCAGCAGCCGCTGGTTGCCGGCGAAATATTTCTTGCCCAGGAGGGAGCCGCTCAAGCCAGCCCCGGGCAGTTGTTGGAAGTTCTCCACCTCCAGGCAAGCCAGGCCGCGGTCCTGGGCCAGGCGGACCACCGCCTGGCCCAGGGGATGCTCGGAGTTTTTCTCCAAAGAGGCCAGGAGGGTCAGAGCTTGGGCCTCGTCCAGCCCCGGGGCCGGGCGGAGACCGGTTACGGCGGGCCGGCCCGTGGTCAGGGTCCCGGTCTTGTCAAACACGGCTAAACTGAGGCTGTGGGTCAACTCCAGGGCCTCAGCCGATTTGAAGAGGATACCCATTAAAGCCCCTCGCCCGGCCCCGACCATGATGGCGGTGGGGGTGGCCAGGCCCAGGGCGCAGGGGCAGGAAATGACCAGCACCGAGATGACCATGGATAAGGCCAAGGGGGCCCCATAACCCAGAGCCAGCCAGGCGAGGCCTGAGCCCAGGGCGATGAGAAAGACCACAGGCACAAAAATCCCACTGATCTTGTCGGCCAGCCGGGCGATGGGGGCCTTGGAGCTGGTGGCCTCGTCCACCAGCCGGACGATCTGAGCCAGGGTGGTTTCCGCCCCCACCCGGGTGACCCGGATCTGGAGATACCCGGAGCGCAGAACCGTGGCGCAGATGGCTCGCTGCCCTTTGTCCTTGTCCACCGGCAGGCTCTCCCCGGTGATGTTCGACTCATCCACGGCGGCCTGGCCTGACTCGACTACCCCGTCCACCGCGATGGTCTCCCCGGCTTTGACGATCAAAAGATCGTCTAAAGCGATTTCCTCGGCGGGAATGGTCATTTCCTGGCCAGCCCTGACCACGGTGGCCGTCTTGGGGGCCAGGGCCAACAGGGCGCTCACCGCCTCCGTGGTCTTGCGCTTGGCCCGGGCCTCAAAGAATTTACCCAAAGTAACCAGCGTCAGGATCAGGGCCCCAGACTCAAAGTACAGGCTCATCATGGCCTGGTGGGCCAGATGGGGGTCCCCATGGCCCAGGGCGTAACCGATGACGTAAGTGTTGACTAGGCTGTAAACCAGGGCCGCCCCGGAGCCGACAGCGATGAGGGAGTCCATGTTGGGGGCTCCGGCCCAGAGAGTTTTGAGACCGTTGGTGAAATAGCGCTGGTTGACTAGGGCGGTCGGCAGGGCCAGCAGAAACTGGGTCAACGCCAGGATCAGGGCGTTGGCCGAACCCTGAAAGAAAGCCGGCGTCGGCCAGCCGGCCATGTCGCCCATGGCCAGGTAAAAAAGGGGGGCGGTAAAGATGAGGGAAATCAGAAAACGCCTTTTCAGTCGCCGGGCCTCGTCCAAAGGCCCGGCGACCGGCGAGGGAGTAGGGCCGGCCCCGACTTGGGTCGCCCCGTAACCAGCGGCCTGGACCGCCTCCAGGATGGCCGGGGGTGGGGAGTTGTCGGCCAAGCTCACGACCATGGAGTTTTTTAAGAGGTTGACGCTGACCGCGGCCACCCCAGGCAGGCGGGAGACGGCTTTTTCCACCCTGGCCACGCAAGCCGCGCAGCTTAAGCCCGTGAGGTTATAATTTTCTTTTATCAAGGCCAATGTGTTTCCAGACAGGCTGGGAGCCCTGGCTCCAGACCTCGGGAGCTGGGGGAGAGGGGGAGCCCACCCAAAATTGGACTGAGAAATGTTAAACTAATTTATTGACTGTTTTTAACAGGTTTTGGGATTGGAAACCCCAAAAGGACTCAATTAAAACGAAAATCCAATATTTCAAATGTAGAGTCAAAAGGTCGGCTTGTCAAGGAAGGGCGGAAAGGCGAAAAGGCGAAAAGGGGAAGGCCAGAAGGTCAGCTACCATTTAAAACGCTCTTAGCCATAGTTCCTGGCCGGGCCCTGGTAGAATAAATGACCATATTAATATTTTTTTAGTAAAAATATGATTTTTTATATATAAATATGTATTTATTTAAAATATTATTGTAAAATTTAGAAAATAGAGTCAGGCGACCGCTGGATCAGGCGGGAGTTTCTGGCTCAACTTTCGCCAGGGGGTTTGGGACCATAAAAAAGCCGCCAGCCGACTCCAGGACCCAGTTTTGGGCCAGCTCGAAGCTGATATGGACGTCCCGCGCCCCGGCGATGACCAGAGCGGCTTTCCAGATTCGGTTACCCGCGCCCTGGAATTTGAGACAGTATTTTCTGTCCTCAATCTGGTCAAAAGCCTCTCGCGTCTTTTTTTGCGGATTTTCGTTGGCCTCTCGACATTTAATTTCGATGACATAATCATCGCCCTGACGTTCCTTAAGGTGAAGATCAAGCCGACCGCCACCTACTGAGAGCTCCGACTCAAAATATTGATCGGCCAGGGCCATGGCCGAGATGAAAACTGTCTGATAGAAAAACTCGTTTTTACCTTTCTGGATTTGGTAGGGATAGTTGGCGATAAAACTTTCGAAAGCCGCCTGGAAGCCCGACTCGTCTCTTTTGAACAGACAGGCCTTGACAGCCAGGGCCTGCTTTTTCATCAGGAGCTCGTCTTCCATGGGCGTTTCCATGGACAGCAAAAGAGGGGCCAGGGAGGCCTTCACCTCCAGATTAGGGAAAACCAAATTATAATTGTTGCCCTTAGGAGGAACATCAGTTCGAATCGTCAGGTAACCGGTTTGAAACATCAAAGGGCCGGGCTTAAAATTAGCCACTTCCACGTTATTCAAGGCTGGAGAAATATAATTGTCCGCTTGAAAGAAATTTAAGCTCATCCGGTGGGCGCGAATGAGGTCAACTAAAAAAGTCGGTGTTCCTGACTCGAACCAGAAATTGCTGAAACGCGCTTTTTTTAAAAATTTTAGTAGAGACCAGGGATTAATAACCCGAGTTTCGCCGTCCCAGGAGTAGCCGTCATACCACTCCAGAATTCTAGCCCGCAGCTCGGCGACAGTGGTCTCCTGCTCCAGGCGGCCTTTGGATTTCATTTTACTCAGAGTCTGTTCTAGACGCTCTTGTATAATTGAGTCAAACTCCTCAATAGTAAAGCCGCAGATGGCCGAGAAGTCATCGTCAACAGTCAGATCCTCCAGATTGTTCAAATCGGAAAAAATGGAAGTCTTGGCGAACCTGGTTACGCCAGTGATGAAGGTGAAACCCCGGTATTCCTCGGCGGCTTTCAGAACACCGTAGAAATTTTTGAGAAGTTGGCGTATTTGATCAGCCAGTTCGGGTTTGGCGATCGCGCTTAAAATTGGCGCGTCATACTCGTCAATGAGGATCGCGACAGGCGTTTGATCATATTCATAGTAAAGTTTCGCTATCAGAGATAGAAAAAAAGTTGTAGGACTATCCTCGCTATCTGGTTTGGCCTCGCTATCTGGCTTGGCCAAGTTAGATGGCAAATTTTCGTATCCAGCGACTATTTTAAGCCTTTTTAATAGCTCTTTTTTAACAGAATCCAGGCTACTAGTTTCAAAAGCGGACAGATTCAGATGAATGACCGGGTAAGGCCGCCAGTCATAATCAGACGAGTCTATCCAAAGCCCTTTGAAAAGCTCCCGGCGCCCCTCCAGTATGGCTTTTAAGGAACTCACGGTCAGGGTTTTGCCGAAGCGCCGGGGTCTGGACAGAAAAAAAGGTTTTTCGTCTTTGACCAGCTCATAGAGAAGTTTGGTCTTGTCAACGTAAAGTAAATCTCTACGTCGGAGTGTCGAAAAATTGGCTATTCCATCGGACAAGGACTTCATTGTTTCAGACCTTAATGTTTATGACGCTCTCGCGAAAAAATATTGATGACATAGTCCGTAATAATCTAATAATTTCCAGAAGTTACCAAAAAATAACCTTGAAAATTGTATCTTCTGAAGGATTATTAAATTTTATCTCATTCCGTTTGGAAAGGCAAGTTTTTTTTGCTCTTCTGGCGTATTCCCTCTTAACGTCCGTCAAGAATGTGGCTATCGACCCCAGCCAAGGCAGCCTGGTTCCGGGTGGCTAACCTTGGAGTT
Organism: Deltaproteobacteria bacterium; assembly: GCA_031276635.1. Classification (GTDB taxonomy): domain Bacteria; phylum Desulfobacterota; class Desulfarculia; order Adiutricales; family Adiutricaceae; genus JAIROO01. The sequence continues at coordinate 17,527 of JAISMU010000099.1, forward strand.
GGTTTTTATTTTTTGGGTTTTAATGTCGTAAGTAGCTATTTCGCCAAATCGCGATTAGCCCTAAGTGGCGTGATGAAATTAATTCTCTTTTCTTTAAAATAATAAAATTATAATATATTTTATGATTAAAATAAAAATTTATTAAACATAAACTGTGATAAAAAAATATAATATTAATTTATATGCTTTGAAGTTAGTTATTGACAAAAAGAATACTGATATTTGAACAAAAATAGAACAAAATATTAATTAGTTAAATATTATTTATTTTTATTAAGCGTATTAATATTATGATAAATATAATAATAGAAAATTCATCAATTTTTAAAGTTATCCTCCAATTTCTCCCGACCCGGCTTAACCATCGCCTAGATATCTTGTGAAGCAAAATCAGCTCCGTTTTATAGCTTAGTCCGAGCTTAGTTTGGAAATTTAGTTCGTTAACGCAATTTTTACATCTAAATATCTCCCAAATTGTTAGCTGGAAAGAAACTTAAGCTCATCACCCAGGGACGAAAAACATCAGATAAAAATGCCACAAGTAAAATAGTCGGCTCCTCGAATTCTAGCCAGCAATCACTGAACGCCATCTCGGTCCAAAAAACTCAATATCGAATCTGGACTAAGGACTCGAGACTGGTCAGCCAAGGTGAGGCCATCACAGGGCTCCAGAATAATTTCCCACTGATCAACTATTGTGGCCTCAGGAGTCAGTTGGTTAGATTTTTTTAACTCAACCAGAGCCTGTTCCAGACGCTCCTGGAAAATGGAGTCAAACACGTCAAGGGTAAAATCAAAGATTGAGGCGAAATCATCATGGAAGGTCAAATCCAACACGTTATTCAGCTCGAAAAAATGGTTGTCTCGGAGCGCTTGGTTACGCCAGTGATGAGGTTTAACCACGATATTCCTCAGCCGCGTTCAGGGCCACCTAGAAATAGGCGAGAAACCTAGTTATTTGTTTAGCCAATTTTGGTTCGGCGCTCAGCTTAAAATTGGCGAGTCATAGTTGTCAATGAGGACAGCCACCGTGTCTTGGTCGCGAATGGCGATTTTTTGGATTAAAAAATTGAGATATTGGCCAGAGCTGGCGGCGTGGATGTTCGGGATTTTTTCCTGGTCAGCGATATTCTTGAGCGCGCTCAGTAACGCCGCCTCCAGTTTTTCCGGGCTCCGCGCGGAAAGGCTGGCCAGGCTCAACTGAATGACCGGGGTGGGCCGCCAATCATAATCGGCTGAGTTTATCCACAGACCTTGCGAAAAGCTCCCGGCGACCCGCCAGGATAGCCCTCAGAGAACTCACGGTCAGTGTTTTGCCTCAGCCCAGCGGTCGGGATAGCAAATACGGTTTTTGGCTTTTCACCAGCTTATAGAGAAATCTGGTCTTGTCGACGTAAAGAAAATCCTTACTTCGGAGCTCCAGAAAATCGTTGAGGCCAAAGGGTAGGGATTTCATTGTTTTAGATCTGAATGTTTATGACGTTTAGGCTAATAAAATATTTAATAAACTAAGTCCGATAAAAATATTTTTATAAAAATTCAATGATTAATTCAAGTTGCCAGGAAACCTCTGGGAAAATTTTAGCGACCCCGAAATTTTTGCGCCATATCTCGTTTTGTCGGGTAAAGCAAGGTATTATTTTGACGGCTTTGGCCAAAAAAATAACCCGCTGGCAGGTCAGGGCCAGGCCCTGAGGAATCCGTCCCCCGGGCCCGACCCAAAAAGTTAGATGTAATTCAAGAGGCTGAGTTTGGTCGTCAGCCCCGTGGAGCCCAGAACCGCCTCATAAACCAGTTGAGCGTTTTTGAGGTCCGTGATCAAGCGGGTGAAGTCCGCGTCCTCGATCTGGGAAAGGGTGGTCTCCGCCGCGTATTTGTCATCCTCCAGGTTGCCCAGGACAAACTGGTTGCGGATGATCCGCGTGCCCACGTTGGTTTCCATGGTGGTTATTTTCTCAATGGCGTCCTTTAAGTGGGGTAGCTCTTGCTCCACCAGCTCGCTGTTGTTGTGAGTCAGGCCCCAATGGAGTCGCTGGATGGTGTCCAGAATGTTGTCGGTGGCCCCATTGGCCCCCAGAAGCTCATCGCCCTGGATATTCATGGTGGTGCGGTAACCGCTCATGACGTTGACATCCAGGTTCTTCTGGTCGCCATTGTACCAGCCCACGCCCACCTCAAATAGATCGCCCACCTGCATGGCCGTCCCATCGGGGTTGAATTTGAGACTGATCCCGTGGTCCTCGGCCTTTAAGGAGTCATCCCCGCCGGTGAGCCAGATGGTCCCCTGGGTCGGGCCAACTTTGGCGGTGGAGTCCCAACCCTCGTCCTTGTAATCCATGGAGGCCCAGACCAGGGCGCTGGCCGGGTTGGCCAGATTCTTGGTTACCAGGGCTTGCAGCACGTCCCCGGCCGTGGAGACGACAGCCCGGCCTGAGTCGCAGCTATACGTCGGGTAGAGCTTGACCCACTCCTCATAGGCCAGGCGGTCCGATTCGGCGTCCGGGCAGCTGGGGAGGGGCGCGGTGGCTAAGTGGACCACCACCACCTGGTCGCCGTTGGGTTTCTTTTCGTAGCCGATGGAGACCTGGTCCTGATACAGGGTCCCCGAGGCGTAGAGGGCCGGGTCAGCTGAGGTGGTGTAACGAATTCCGATGGAGTTGCCGGAGGCCCCATGCTGGAGGGCCTGATAAATGAGGTCCGGGGAGGACTGGTTCGGGGGGCTGTAAGGGAAAGCCACCGCGCCCGTGGCGTGGCCCAGGGGCGTGATCCTGGTCTGGCCAGTGATCTCGTAAGGCTCCCCGGTGGCCAGGGCCTGGCAGTCCATGGCTTGAACCAGCCCGTCCCCGCCCTCGTGGTAGTTGGCCAGGCCCACCGTCACCAGCTGATTGGCCTGGGGATGGTTATTGATGGCGGCCAGGATGTCATTGGCCGTGGTGATCACCTGGCCAGCGCTGTTGGTGGCCAGGTTGACGCAGATATTCCAGGGGTTGGGGCCCACGGTGACCGAAAGGGGCGAGTCTGGCTGTTGCGGCTGGCGGTACTCCACCCGCAGATCATCGCCCCAGGTCCCCATATAATTGGCCGTGAAAACCAGGTCATTGGCTCCCCCGGGCTGGTTGGTGGTGAGGGAGGCGTGCCCTAATTGACTGTTGTAAAAAAGCTGACCCTGGGCGAACTGGCTGGGCGAGAAGGCTTGCGGCGGCCCCCAGGTCTGGCCGCCATCCTGGGAAACCCGGAAAAGGGCGGCCTGGCTGTAACCCTCCTGAAGCTGAAATGGCCCACCAGGAACCACCCGGCCCAGACCACTTTCGCCATCCGCCAGGCTGGCCGCCACGTGGGGGATGAGTTTGGGGGCCAGGTTACTGGCCAGGCTATTGACCGCGCTCATGACGTCCAGGGCGGTGGCGGTTCGGGCCGACAGCCGGGCCAGGCGGCTGGCCTCCTCTGGATCGCGGAAGGCCGGGCTCCGGGGGTCCGCGTAGAGCTGGGAGTACTCCTTGAGGTAAATGGGGCCGTCATTGCCGAGGGTCACGGTGATGGTCTGGCTGGAATTGTCAAACTGGGCGGTCGTCTCGGTGGTCAGATCCGGGTAAGGGCTATACTGGTAGATGACCTTAATTTTGTTGCCGGCGGAGCCCACCAGGGCGCCGGGCTCGTTTTTCACCGTGAAAACCAGATCATTGTGGGTTCCGGGCGACTCAGCCGTGACCCGGGCCAGGGTGTAGGGGTCGCTGGGAATGAGGCTCTGAAAGTTACTAACCAGGTTAATGGGCCCGGCCGTGGCGTCGGGGTAATAGGGAAATGGCAAGGTGGTGGGCTCAGCCGAGGCCTTAATCATGGCCCCGGCCACCGGGTCGGCGTTAATCGCCGCGGCCACGGCCGAGACCGAGGCGGTGACCTGACCAGACTGGCCCACGGGCAGATACACGGTGATTTGGTTGTCGTCCACCAGGACTCGCGGTTGGTGATTAAAGCTGATAATCGTGTTCTTGGGCTGATCCAGGTTGTCCTTGGCGAGGTCGACTAGCCCCAGGCCCGAGCCCACCCCGGTGGCCACCACATGGGTGGCGGCGGAGAGGGCGTTGATGGCCGAAACCACGGCCAGGGCCGAGGTTAGCGAATGGGCGCTGGCGCCCACGGGGGGCACTTTATTGGGCTGCAGGAAGACGTTGATGGTCCCGGTGGCCGAGTCAAAGGTGGCCGTGACCGCGGCGCTCGCGCTTGAGCCATAGCTGTAAACGACCTGGATGGGGGTCTGGCCGGAGGCCGTAAAGGTGATGAGGTTATCGGCGGCGGCTGACCCGGTGGACCAGATCCCAGTTTCCCCTGGAACCAGGCGGATCTGGGTCTGGTTGTATTCTTGGCTGGTGGCGGAGAGACTCAGGGCGTAGTCGCCATACTGGTTGGAGCCGAGGATTTTGAGGCTGGCCGTCTGACTCTGATTGGCGTACAGGGAGCTGTCAATGCCCCCGGCCCGCACCACCTCCACCAGAAACTTCTGGCTCTGGGTGGGCAGGTCCGGTCGGGGCTCAAAGGCAGGGCTGGCGGTCTCGGCGGTCCCGGTCCACAGCTCCGAGTTGTCGCAGGCGGCCACGAGCCTCTGGGCCCGAAGGTTTAGGCTGAAGGGCTGGGTCCCGATCTCCTGGCCACTGAAAAGGTAATTGCCCCCGAATTTGGCGTCAGCGAATTGGATGACGGACTGGAAAAGAACATCAATTTCCTCGGCGATGATTTTGCGTTGATCCGCGTTATAAGTGTCCGTGGCCCCCTGCTCGGCCTTGGCGTAGATCTCGTCCAGGGCCCCCTTGACGCTGTCCATGGCGTTGCCGGTGTTGGTGAGCCAGGTGTTGGCGTAGTTGACATTGTCCGTGTGTTGGCTGATCTCGGAGAGAAGCGAGCGCGTCCGCAGAATGGCGGCCGCCCCGGAGGGGTTGTCGGAGGGCTTGTTGACACTCTTCTCTGAGGCGATCTTGTTGGACAACTGGGCGATCCGGTAGCTGAGCAGATCGAGATTGGTATTGATGTTGCGGTAAGTCCCCCGCTGGGAAGTGCGATAAATCATGGTCAAGCCCTTTTTTATCTCATGGCCAGAAGGGTTTCCATCAGGCTATCAATGGTGGAGATTATTTTAGCGGAGGCCTGGTACATGTATTGAAATCTGAGGATGTCCGCCAGCTCCTCATCAAGGTTGACCCCGGCGATGGAGTCCTGGCGGTTCTGCAGCCCGGTCATGAGGTTTTCCGTGAACTCATAATCGCGGGTGGCCGCCTGGGCCTGGGTCCCGATTTCCGCGTAGATGGCGTTGAACTCTGTGCCCAGGGTGGCCTGGGACTGGCGGTAAAAGGTGAAACGCTTATCTTTGATGTCGGCCATCTCCAGGGCGTTGGTGTTGTCGCCCTCGGCGATGATTCCGTTGGAGTCAATGTGGCCGGCGTTTAGATAATCCTTATTGATGGCCACAGCCTGGTTGACGCCAATGTTGGCCCCGGTGGAGCCGGTTAAAAGGGTGTTGAAACCCAGGGCGGCTAGGGCCCCAGAGTTGTCGCCGGCGAACCCGAATTGGATGTTGTCGTCGGCGATGAGGCGCAGGCTGTCCTGGCCGTGGCGATCGGTTACCGCCTCCAGCCGCAGCCCGGGCACGCCACTGTCAAAAGTGGTCCCGATTTGCTTGACGATATCGGCCAGAGTGTCGGTGGGGTTGACGGTGATCTGGTGAAAGACCGGCTCCTCGCCCTCGGGGTAGACGACCACGGTGAAATAGCCACTTCTATCCAGATAAGTCTTGTCCATCTCCTCCACCAGGCCCAGGCCGGTCTCCTCTGGGGGGGTCTGGGCGGTGACCAGGGTCCGGGCCACGTAATGGCTATTGATGGCCGCGGCGATGTCCCCAGCGGTGGTGATGACCTGACCGTTGGCGTCGGTGGCCAGCTGGACCGAGACGACCAGGCGGTGGTTGGGAATCTTGGTGGGGTCAGCCACTTCCGCCCCCCCATCCTCCTCGTCAAGAATCGTCACCTTTAGTGGCTGGTTGGCCCCGTTATTGACATACTCAATGGCCAGGTTTTCCCCCGCCTCGCCTTTGGCGATGGCGGTGAAGATGAGATCGTTGTTGGTGTGCTTGAAGGTTGTGGTCAGCTGGGCGTTTTCCAGGCCATAGGAGAGGTGGTGGCCCTGGGGGAGGGCGTACCGCAGCTCCTGGCTCATGGTCAGGAAGCGCTCCTGACCCTGGGGATAAGATTGGGCCCCAAAGCTGATGAGCCCGTTTTCCCCGGTGTTGACGACCCCCTCGGCGGCCAGGAAATCGCCCACCAGCCACTGGCTGGTCCGGGGGGGCAGGTAATTGAGCCCATCCACGGAGCTCGCGGAGCGCTCGGAATTGATGTAATCAATAACATCCTTGGCCGTGGCGCTGACGTTGCCGTTCTTGTCCACCGGCAGGGTGATGGTGACCTCCCATTTCATGACCGCCGGATCATCATTGAACTTGACTTCGGAAGCGATTTCCGAGGTGCATTTTTCGGCTTTCTCAAACCGGACCGTGATATTGTTCGGGTCATTGTAGGGCCCGTAGGGCTCCTGGGAGGGCACGTGAGGCACCCAAGAGCTCAGGCGGATGGAGTTGTCGTCGCCGGGGAAATCCACTTCCAGATAGGCCCGGTTGGAGATCAGGGTTGTCCCTTGGGCCTCGGTGAAAAGGGCCTGGCCAGCTCCCTGGGCGTGCTGATTGTTGATGGCGAAAATGAGCCCGTCGGCGAAGGAGTCAAATTGTTTATAGACGTCATCAAGGATTTCGTCCCGGAATTTCAGCCAGCCCCCGATGGCCCCGTCGGTCACCTGGGGGCTGATTTCCTCCAGCCAGTACTGGTTGTGGGTGGTCCGGATTTCCACGTCCCCATTGCTTTTGGTGTTGGTTTTGAGAGGGAAATCCTGGTTTTTCAGGACCAGGGGAATCCCGGCCGAGGAGGTGATGGTCCACTGGCCATCGTGGGGATCCTCGTAATGCTCAATGTTGAGGTACTCGGCCAGCTGCCTGGTCAGCTCCTCGCGGGTGTCCCGCAGATCGTTGGCCTCGCGGTTCAGGGTCGGGTCCTCGGCCACGGTGATTTCCTGGTTGAGCCGGGCGATTTCCTTGGTGAGTTTATTGATTTCCTTCACCCCATCGTCGATGCGTTTGTTGGTGTCCAGGCGGAGGGCGTCCAGATCATCGCGGCGCAGGGCGATCTGCTTGGCCAGGGAGTTGGTCAGCTCCATGAGCTCCTCGCGGTTGGGTTTGTTGTTGGCCTCGTCGGCCAGCTGATCCCAGGAGGCGAAGAAATCGTTCATGGCCTGGTTGACGCCCCCGCCATTACTTTCGTTAAAAAAGAGCTCCAGGTTGTCCAGGGCCGATTTCAGGGCCACGTCCTGCCCCAGGGTCGAGCCGGTAGCGATGAGGGAGCGGGTCAGAAACTGGTCATGATAGCGCTGGACATTGTCGATCTGGACTCCCAGGCCCAGCTGGCCGTAGGACCGGGTCTGGGTCGGCAGGGTCGACAGATTAAGCCGCTGCCGCGAGTAACCCTGAGTGTTGACGTTGGCGATGTTATGGCTGGCCGTCTCCATGGCCGCCTGGGAAATATGCATTCCCGTGAGGGCCACGTACATTGACGATGATATGCCCATTTCAGACCTCTTTGGAGACCTTGGTCGGCCGGGATTTTTTCACCTCTTTGTCCTGGCTGCCGTCCTTGCGGTAACCGTCGGCCCGCAGTTGGTCAGCCCCGGTGAGGGTGTTGATGGAGCCATTGACCAGGGTCAGGGCCTCCTGGACAAAGCGCTTGTTGGCCTCGTTCTCCCGGAGGATGACGTTTTTCAATCTGGCCAAGGTAATGGCCATGTCATTGATCCGGTTGCCCCAGGGCTCTGGGCAGAGGCGGGCCAGCTCTCCCAGGGTTGGCGGCGGGACGTTGGGGAGACCCAGCATGAGGGCCGCGTCGGAGACGCTGTTGATCAGTAACCCCATCCCTTTTTGGATGTCGCGCCCCAGCTCTTCCTTGGCCTGGCTGGTGGCTAAAAGGCCGTCCAGATCCAGGCTCAAAAGATATTTTTTCTCCACGCTCAGATAGTCCACCAGTCTTTGGTAACGGTCCAGATGGGCTTCCAGAGTCGTGACCAGGGTGGTCACAATGGCGATATCCATAACGCGCCTCCGCGAGGGTGAGTTAAAGGTTGCTGGGGGTGGGCCTGGGTTCGGCCCGTCTTCAGGCCCTGGTTGAGCCAGAGGCGTTGGGGGCTAGGCCGCGCCAGAATCAGCCTGATTGCGGTCAGCCTGGCGACTCAGGCCAGTTTGACCCAGGTCCGCTTGACCAGGGCCAGCTTGACTTGAGCTGGCTTGACTCAGGCTAGCTTGACTCGGGTTAGCTTGAGCCGAGCCAGCCGTCTTCGGCTGGCCTGGTCCTGACCCTGGGGCCTCTTCCGGGGTCGCGCCTCGGGCCACTGGGGCTTTGCGCATCCGATTGGGGGAGATTTTTGGTCGATAATTGGGCCCCATGATTTCCGGATGGTCGCGCAGCGTTTCCGTCAGGCCTTCCTGCCGGGCCACGTCGTCCACGATTTTCTCGGCCAGGCCCAGACCCCCGGCGGCCGTAATGGCGGCGGTGAAGGGTTTTTCAGCGATCTCGCTGTAGGTCTCGCTGCCCGGGGTTTTGGCCAGGGGGCTTTGGCGCAGGCTTTTGATCATTTCCTTCAATAAGAGCCCCTCATAATCCTCAGCTGATTTTTTGATCTTTTTAAGCTGCCCGATCTTCTCTTCTTCCGTCAGATTAGCTCCCTTGTTTCGCGATTGAGTCTCGGCCCGGGAGACTTGACGGCCCAGATAGCGTTTCTGGGCGGCTTGGGCGGCGGGTTGAGCGAGTTGCCCTGGAGCTGGTTGACCCTGAGCGAGCTGACCTGGGTTTAGTTGCCCTGGCTCGGGAATGGTCAGGAGGCCCGGCCCGGCTTTGTCGCCGCTTGAGCCCGCGACGGTCGAGGAGCCGGGGAGGTTAATGAGCTCGTTAAAATTTTGACCGTTCTTGAGGTCCTCCACCGACAGCCGGTGGACCGGCCCCGCGGTTTGGCGGAGAGGCCGGACCGTCGAGCGTTTCAGCGGGAGGGCCGCGCTTAGGTTGGGATCAGGGTTAGTCATTAAATTATCTCCAGCTCGCCGTGGAGAGCCCCGGCCGCCTTGATGGCCTGAAAGATCATGATCAGATCCCTGGGGGTGACCCCAATGGCGTTCAAAGCTTTGACCACGTCATTGATGTTGGTGGAGCGCTCAATCAACAGAAGCTTGTCCGCCCCTTCCTCAACGTTGATTTCCGTCTCCGGGGTGGCCACGGTCTCACCGTCGCCAAAGGGCCCGGGCTGGGTGACTTGAACCCCCTCGCGGATTTGCACTGAGAGCGTCCCGTGGGCCACGGCCACGGTGGAGAGTTTGACGTTTTCCCCGACCACCACCGTCCCGGTGCGCTCGTCAATGATGACTTTGCCGACATAATCTGGGTCGACGCTCAGGTTTTCCAGCTCTGCCACCAAAATGGCCAGGTTTTCCCGATAATTGCTGGGCACGCTGAGCTCTATGGTTGAGGCGTCCAGGGGTTTGGCCGCCGAGCCGGGCAGACTCTCGTTGATGGCCTCGGCCACCCGGGCGGCGGTGGTGAAGTCCGGTTGGCCCAGTTTGACGGACAAGGTCTCTTTGCCCTGCCAGCGGATGGGCACTTCTCTTTCCACCGTGGCTCCCTGGACAATGCGGCCCACTGTGGGGTGGTTCTTCTGGACCGTGGCCGCCTGCCCGGTGATGGCGAATCCCCCTACCGAGAGGGGTCCCTGGGCCATGGCGTAAACATGGTCGTCCAAACCCTTGAGGCTGGTCACCAGTAAGGTGCCTCCCTGCAAGGAGGTGGCGTCGCCGATGGAGGAAACCAGGATGTCAATCTTGGTGCCGGGTTTGACAAAGGGCGGCAGATCGGCGGTGACCATGACAGCGGCCACGTTTTTGACCTTGAGGGCCGAGGGGGCGATGGAGAGATCCATTCTCTTCAAGAGGTTGGATAGCGACTGGCGGGTGAAGCCGGTCTGATCCTTATCGCCCGTGCCGTTCAAACCCACCACCAGGCCGTAGCCGGTGATCTGGTTAACGCGCACCCCCTCAAAGGTGGCCAGTTCCTTGATTCGGATGGCCTGGCCCGGGGCGGGCCAGGCTAAAAGGGCCAGGCTTATCGCGCTCAGAAGGAGAAGAAAATTTTTCATGCGAGCCTCCGCTCTTTGGGGCGATAAGTTTTCTTAGAAGGGCCAGATGTTGCTGACCAAACGGGAGAACCAACCCTCGCGCTGGCGATCGGTGATGTCGCCCTTACCCGTGTACTCAATGCGGGCGTCGGCCAGGTAAGTGGAGAGAACCGAGTTGTCGGTGGCCACGTCGGCCGGCCGGACGACCCCCTGGACGGTGATGTACTGCTTTTCGTTATTGACCATGATCTCCTGGGAGCCTCGGATGACCATGTCGCGATTCGGCAGGACCTGGATGATCCGGGCCGAGATCTTGGCGGTGATGGTCTCGTTGCGGCTGGTGGAGCCAGCTCCGGTGAAGGCGTTGGAAGAGCTCACGTCCAGGCCGCCCAGGAGGTTGATGCCGCCGGGCGAGGGTAGAACCCCCGGCTTTTCCAGGCCAAAAAGGGAATTAACCTTGCTGTTGACCTTGTTGCTGCGGGAGGTGGAGGTGTTGGCCTGTTTGGTGGCCCGGCTGGTCTCAACAATATTAATGGTTATGATGTCCCCGATTCTTTGGGCCTTCATATCGGAGAAAAAGTCCGGTCGGGAGTCCTCGCTGAACACGGAGCCCTCTGTCTTGATCGCCGGGGTCGCGTAAGTCTCCACGGGCGGGTTATTCAAGGCCGCTGTCTGATTGGCCAGAGGGCTGGGTTGCTGGAGAGAGTTAGAGCAACCGAGCAGGGTCAAAAGGGCGAGGGCCGAAAGAAGGGCTTTCATGGTGTTCTCCTTGGGGGCGATAAATAAAGGCTCGCCCCGCAAACAGTTAAGCAAGCCCTGTGCCAAGGTTTGGGGAGCCCTGGCCAGGGGCGGGCCAGTCGAAATAGCCCCTCGGGGGGAGTAATGATGAGAGGGAGCCCCATATTTTCCTCAGAAAAGGTTTGAGCCTAGCCCCAGGGGGAAAATTTTTCCGAAGGGCCCCTGGCCGGGATTTTGAGGCTGGGACCCTGAGGCTGGCAGTTTTTGCCCCTCGCGGGGGCCACCGGGGCGTTGGCCGGTCCCGACCAGGCCTGAAACTCCCCAGAGCCAATTTTATTTTCAATAAAAGCGTTTAAAAATATTTAATTAGAAATTAAAGTTAGATTTTTATAGATCTTCCCCGCCTCGGAATCCCCTTGGCACAAGGGTTGCTAACCAGACCATTGACGCCTTGGCTCAGACGGAAAGAGCGGGCGAGCTCAAGACCAGCCTGAAAACCGACCAGCTTTAAGGGATTTAAAAAGGTTGGCTGAAAAAAGGCCCTCAGACTTAAAAGGAAAAACCCATGAACTCCCTGGCCATCACCTCCACCCCCATAGAATATCGGGAAATATCCCTGTTGGACAACCTGAGCGGGCGGGAAGATGACTTTCAGGTTTATCTGGACCAAGCCAGGGCGGCTAGAGATAAAATCAGCGAAAAAGCCCGGATTAAAGGGGACATCCGCGAGGCTAGATCGGATAGCGAGTCGGAGCGACTGGCGGCCGAGAAGTTCGGGGCTCGCCGCAAGAAGGCCGCTCGTCAGAAGTTGGAGGTTTTTCAGGCTCAGGTCATTTTACCCCAGAATATCACCGAGCGCGTCAGCCAGAGCCTCATTGGCGGGGGCCAGCTGGAGCGGGGGATCCGGGGTTGGGAGCTGAGCGGGCAAGAAAGGCCGTCCACTGTTTTAAAAGGGCTTTTGGACAATTTGAAGGGTGAGGGCGATCTGTGGAACCTGGATCGCGACTGTCTGCCGGCCTTGGGCCGGATCATGCTGGCCAGTGGGGCGGAGGCGGACAAAGTAACGGCCATGATGGCCAAGCTCACCCAGGGCCCCCTCACCCTGGACCGGGTCATGAAAGAGGTCAGCCAGATGGAGACCGACCTCTCGCTGGCTCAAAAAATTAACCCTGAGGCCAACGGCGTCCCGGCGGACCTCGCCGCTTTTCTGGGCGAGAACGCTCCGAGCTCTCTGGGCCAGACCCAGTTGACAGTCAATGACGCTGGCCTGGGAGCCATGGGCCAGTACTTCTTGAGTTTAGGGCTGTCGGCGGAGTCGGTCAAGGCGGTGACCAGCCAGCTGAAACCGGGGGAGAGTTTTACCGCCCAGAGCCTCAGGAAACTTTTTGGGGAAATGGATGAGCCCCTGGCCCCGTGCCTGGCTGACGGGGATCTGGGTAACCTTATGGTGGCCTTGAAGGCCATGGGGGCCAAATCCGAGAGCCTCAACCTCTTCAGTCAATACCTGACCCAGGCCCCGGACGCCAAGTTGGACGACCTGCTGGGTTTTCTGGCCGTTCTGGAGACCCCTCAGCCCAAATTGATCGACTCGGCCAATCTGGTCAAAGATGTCCAGGCCCTCATCGCCGGTTCCTCCCGCGAGACCGAGCTGGCCAAAGCCCCGATTTTTAACGAGATCATCCTGAAACTTTCGGCCTTGGGCGACCGGCAGATGGCCGACGATTTCGCCGAGCTCTCCCCAGCCCTGCAAGCCCTGCGGGGCGGTATCTCTGGCCAGCGGGCCGGGGGCGAGGGGATGGGCGGGCAGAATCATCACCAGGGGGCTCGGGATCAGGAAAAAGAGCGTTTAGCCCTTTCTGGCCTCAAATCCCCGACTTTGAGCCAGGGCTTGGACGGTAGCGGCTTCACGCAGGCCCTGGGGGCCGAGCTGGGGGGCTATGGGGCCCGGGAGAGCCTGGCCAAGCAGCTGGAGAGAAAGCTTACTTACTCGGCTCGCCAGGGCGTCCATCGGTTGCGGATGGATCTGGACCCCGAGGAGCTGGGACGGTTGGACGTGGAGCTCAAGGTGAAAAACGACAAGCTCACCGCCCATATCCGGGCCGAGACCGCCGAGGCCTACGAGGCCCTGGAAAGGGAAATCTCGTCTTTAAAGGCTTCCCTCAAAGAGTCGGGTCTGGAAATGACCTTAACCCTGTCCTTTGATGGCCAGGAGGAAAAGGACCGCCATTTCAGCCGCTCCGATAATCCCAGAATAATAACTGGCGTCCCTGGGGGCGAGACCGAGACTCAGCCGACCAGCCCCATTTTGACGGCCCAAGCCGAGCGCCTTTTGGATAAGGTTATATAGGAGAGACAGATGAGCCAGGTGATTTACAACGCCGATAATCCGCCCGCCCCCCGGACCACTGTTCAGAAACCCTGGACCGAGGAAACTGTCCCGGTGACCGATGGCTCAGAGCGGCAAATGGGCAAGGACGCCTTTTTAACCTTATTGCTCACTCAGCTGCAAAATCAGGATCCCTTCAACCCCATGGAAGACACCGAGATGACCGCCCAGTTGGCTCAGTACTCCCAGTTGGAGCAGCTGACCAACCTCAACTCCAACGTCACCTCCATGGCCGGTTACATCCAGGCGCAGAACCAGTTCCAGACTCTGACCCTTATTGGCAAGGAAGTCCGGGCTGAGGCCAACATCTTCTCCGTCTCTGGCGGCCAGGTCGATATCAAGGGCCAGTTGGACGTGAGCGAGACGGCCAAGATCCAGGTTTACGTGGTGGATGAGAGCGGGGTCCAGGTGCGCATGTATGACTGGGGTCAGGTCGCCCCTGGCTCTTATGAGCTCGACTGGGATGGTCGCAACAATAACGGCGACAAGGTTCCCGATGGGGCCTACTCCTTCCAGGTCACCGCCACCAACGCGGCTGGGGAAACCATAACCGAGGGCATTGTCCCCTCCATCAAAGGCAAGGTCACCTCAGTGTCCTTTGACGAGATGGGTCAGCCCATCATCCATATCGGCCAGGCCAAAATGAGCCTCAGTCAGGTCATCGAGATTCTGCAATCCGATGGATCGACTCAGACCCTCAGCTAAAACGGTTGAATCCGCGAAATAAAGAGGTTTTCCATGAGCATTTCCAGCGCCATGTACGCGGCCGTGACGGGTTTATCCGCGCTTTCCACCGGGATGCAGGTTATCAGCAACAACATAGCCAACGTCAACACCGTGGGTTTCAAGGCTGGCCGGACCAATTTTGAGGATCTCATCAGTCAGGACTACTGGTCCAACGGCAAGACCCAGCAGATTGGTCGAGGCGTCAAGGTGTCCACCATCCAGCAGATGTTCACCCAAGGCTCCTTCATGAACTCCGCCGTGGACACGGATATGGCCATAGCCGGGGAGGGCTTCTTTCAGGTGCGCGACCGGGTGACCAATGAGATTATGTACACCCGGGCCGGCAACTTTACCACGGATAAGGATGGCAACGTCGAGACTCCAGCTGGTTACATTCTGCAGGGTTGGGAGCTGTCTGTGCCCAAGCCTGGTGAGGAGCCCAAGCGCATGGGAGCTCCCACGGATGTCAAGATCATCATGCTGAACGCCCCGCCGGTGGAAACCTCTCAGATTAAGGTTGTGGCTAACCTGAACTCGGATGACACCAGCGCTTACATCTATCCTCAGGAAGGTTGGGCGGAGATTTACGCGGACCAGATCGCCCGGCCCCCGGCTGAGCGGATCCGCCAGCTGGCCGAAGACGCCGTTTTCAGCGCGTCCGCTCATGGCTCAGCCTACCCAACTTATAGCCCCACCTCGCTGGCGTTTAACCAGGCTTACGAGAACTACATGACCCAGGTCCTGGGATACAAAGCCGGGACGGGGGCGTTTCTGCCGCCTAACCCGACCGCGTCAGCCTTACTGGCCGCCTCGGCCTCGGCTTACTCGGCCGCTTTAGGGGCTCGCCCAGGCCCGGTCTCCGCCGGCACCGGTTTCGCCGATGGAATCCCAACTTCCTCTAATGTGTTCAATCAAGCCTTTAAGAGCGCTTTTCTTTATTACATGAGAAGTGGCAGTAGCATTTCGTATAGCTGGTTTGTGAGCTCGGGCGAATATGTTTTCTATGAGTCGGCGTCCAACAGCGCTAGTCTTATGGCTTCGGCCACTAGCTCCGCCCAATCGGCCATTGGTAACAGCGCCCACTCCGGTTATCCACCCCAGCCGCCTTTCAGCGCCGCCGCCGCGTTAGACGAAGATACTTATGTGGCAGCTTATAAAGATTTTATGGGTAGCAAGGGCTATTATCTGCGATCCGCCGGAACCGAGCATTTCTTCTATACTGAGTCAGGAGCCGTGGAAACCGCCGCCCTGGCCGCCTTGTCCGCCGCCAACACCGCTGGCAGCGCGGCTTATATGGCCATTGCCAAGCCAGCCACCTTCCCAGTTTCCACCACCTATGATCAGGCTTTCGCCGAAACCTATAATAGCGCTTATATCCATAAAATGTCCGCTTTGGGATACAACTACCAAGGATTGGCCTTCAGCAAGACGCCCGATTCCGCGGAGGTGACCGGAGCCTTGGGTCAAGGGCACGCCTTGGCCACAATCGCCACTCCCTCAGTCCAAAATTATCCTTCGTCCACTTCGTCAACAACTTATAATCACGCCTATAACGCCGCTTACCAGTCGGTGATGGTCGCCTCAGGGTTCTATTGGACGGGGTCGGCGAACGTTTTCAGAAATATTCCCAGCCCGGCGGTTTTTACCGCGGCCAACTCCTCAGCTTTGTCCGCGGCTAGTCTTTCGGCCGGACAATACACCGGCGGCTATCCAGCCGTTTCAGCTTTACCCGCGGTAACCAGCGCTGAGGCCTCGGCCTACAACTCGAAATACGAAGAGGTTATGACCGCTAAAGGCTTTCACTACAATAGCGCGCGAAATCAATTTTTTGGCGCCTCCGGCCCAACCCCGGCCACTGTGGCCAAGGCCATTGAAGCTGGCCATCTGGCCGGAGTCACCGCTTACAGTAAACTGCCACTTAAATTTCCCTCAAACACTGGGGACAATTTTTATGACAACATTATAAACTCCCAATACCGAAGTTACATGGCCAATATCGGCTACACTGAAAGTCCGACCTACTATTTCTCGAAAACGCCTAACGCCGAACAAAAAGAGCTGGCCCGTCAGACCGCCCTGAGCACGGCCAAGGCTTTGGCGGCCAACGCTGGCCAGGAGGCCTTCAATCTCGCCTATAAGCCGTTGTACGATTTGGAGTACGCCAGTATTCGAAACCGGTACGCCCCCTGGCAAATGGAAGGCAATGGTTTCGCCGGGGCCTGGGATGGCACGGATAAGTCCTCGCCCATTGACCCAGAAAATTATACTCACGCCAATCCTTGGACTATTTACGACTCTCTGGGTAACGCCCATACTTTAATGGTCTACTATCAGCCCAACCCTCATATGGAAAATGTCTGGGATTACATCATCACCTGCGATCCCACTGAGGACGCCCGCAAGGACATCAATAACCGCCTGCTGATGGAAGGAGCCACTTTCGCCGGGTTGATCCAGAAAGGCAAGATTACCTTTACCGCTGATGGCCCGGATCGGCACGGCGGCCTGATTAAGGATCTTGAGGCCCAGAACGTGGATCTGTCCAAAACCACCGCCGCCACCCTGAGCTCGGCCAAAACTTCGGTGCTCAACCAGGCCACGGCCAACTCCTTGAATGGCTATAAACTGTCCGGCTACTATCAGGGTAAACCAGTTTTCTCGGCGGCTACTGGCTCCATGGTGGCCGCCAACCGGGAATACACCATTAAGTGGAAGTCAAGCCTGGGAACCGTGCCGGATGTGAGTGGCTTTGTCTGGACCGACACTGATGGCAATAAGGGAACCATTCCGGTTTATGACAAGAATTACACTGGCCCCTACGCTTTTGGCTCAGGCTTGAGCGTCAGCTTTACCTCCGGTGGGACCCCGATGCGTTTTTCCTCTGGAGACGCCTTAAAGTTTATCGCCAAATCCGAGTCCATTGGTTGGACCAACCTCGCCCCCAACGAGTTAGGATTCTTCGACTTTGACGTGGCCTTTGTTCAGTCGGCCTCCCTGGCCCTCCATCCGCCGTATCCGCCGGGACTGCCGACCATGATCCAGCACATCTCCCTGGATATGGGGGCCCGCAACCCCAATGGCTCTCTCGACAATTGGATTCTGGACGAGCAAGGGACCACTCAGTACGCCTCGGAGTCTCTCAACATCTTCTCCAGCCAGGACGGCTACCCGCCGGGCTCGCTTCAGAGGATCTCCATTGACAAAGATGGGATTTTAACGGGCATTTACACCAATGGCCGCCACCAACCCCTCTACCAGATAGGGCTGGCCAGGTTCCTTAACCCTTGGGGTCTGGCCAAGTTGGGCGACAACGTTTACATGGAAACCCGCTGGTCCGGCGTGGGAACCATCAATCCCCCAGGCTATGGCGGCACCGGGACCATCCGGGCCAACTTCCTGGAGCAGTCCAACACTGACCTGGCTGACGAGATTGTCAATATGATCGTTACTCAGAGAGGGTTCCAGGCCAACTCCAAGGTGGTCACCACCACTGACACCATGTTGGCTGAGGTTATAGAGATGAAGAGATAAACAGGGTTCTTGGGGCTTTTTAATCTTCAAACAAAGAGCGGTTTTCGGGAGACCTGGCCAACGGGTCTCCCGATTTTTTTTGGTTTGTTTGATAGTTTTGGATAGGAAAGTTGAGGCTGAGCCAGTTGCCGCCCTGGGGGCGATCAGCTGGCTCAGGAAAAGGTTGGCGAGGGCTGGCCTTAAGAGCGGTAAGAACCGTTGATTTTGACGTAATCGTAGGAAAAATCACAGGTGAGCATCTGATCCTGACCAGGGCCGTTATTGAGATTAATGGTCAGGCAGTACTCTCTTTTTTTCATGGCCGCGGTGGCGTCCATGTCCCGACCGAAAACCAGGCCATGCCGGATCCAGGCCAGATCGTCAATGTCAATGTCCACCCGATAGGGCTCAAAATCAGCCCCACTGCGGCCCAGGGCGGCGAGAATCCGACCCCAGTTGGCGTCCTCCCCGAAGAAGGCCGTCTTGACCAGAGGTGACTGGGCCACGGTCCGAGCGGCTAAAAGAGCCTCCTCCTGGGTCCGGGCTCCCCGGACTTTGACCTCGACCAAGTGGGTGGCCCCTTCGCCATCGCGGACGATCTGGCGGGCTAGAGAGCCTAAAACCTTGTGGAGGGCCTTTTTAAAGATGTCCGCCTCCGGGCCCCCAGTGATGACCTGGGGCCGGGCGGCCCCAGAGGCGAGGATAAAGAGGGAGTCATTGGTGGAAGTGTCTCCGTCAACCGTGACGCGGTTAAAGGTGGTCTCCGCCGTCTGGGCTAACATGGAGCGTAAAAGTTTGGGCTCCACAGCCGCGTCAGTTAGAACAAAGGCCAGCATGGTGGCCATGTTGGGGGCGATCATGCCGGAGCCCTTGGCCGCTCCCCAGATGACCGCTGGCGGGCCACTCTCAAAGGGAATGACCGTCTCCGCTGTTTTGGTCACCGTGTCCGTGGTCAGGATGGCCTTGGAAAAGTCGGCGAAGCCATCGGTGGCGAGGTTTTTGACCAGGCTGGGGACAGCCTGGGTCAAGGCCTCAATATTTAAAGGTTGGCCAATGACGCCGGTGGAGGCCAGGAGGATATCGTCAGCCTCCAGGCTCAGAAGGTCAGCCACGGCTTTGGCGGATTGCAGGCAGCGGTCACCGGCTCCACGACCGGTCTGGGCGTTGGCCTGGCCAGCGTTGACTAAAATGGCTCGGCCCTGGCCAATGCGATTTTTGGACCAGACAACTGGGGCGGCCTGAGAGACGTTTTGGGTAAAGACCCCGGCGGAGGCCTGAAACTCATCGGCCACGATGAGACCTAGGTCTAGCCGGTTTTTGTAACGCATTTGGGCCTCCACGGCGGCCGCTCGGAACCCTTTGGGTATCATGTTGGATTTTCTCCTGTTGGCGAAACAACTCATTATAGAGTGGAAGGCAAAAAAGTCGAGAAGGCGTGGGTCCAAACAGCCTTGTTAATCGTTTTCCGAACCCCGCGCCAGAACAATGGCCAAAAAGGTCAGGCCCTGGTGGCCAAAGATCCAAAGATTAGTATAACTTTTTTTCTCTTTGTTGAAAAGACCAATGTCTACGGGATCAAAGGATTGTATGTTTTAAGGCCCCATTTGTGGGCTTAAAAATATTTCAGAACTCTTTAAACCGCGACAAGTCATTATTAACTTCTACCTTGCTTTTCATAAGTTTTAACTAATATTTTAAATAATAAATTATAAAAATTAAGGTGAATTAATATATGAAATTTAGGTAAGGAGCCCCTTTATGAGATACTGTGATTTCATTCACGGGCCAGAAAAAAATTTTTTTCTATCGCCAGAATAGGCTGGCTTTGATCCTTTTTTTTCTGAAAGATGGAGTTAGACCTTTGGAGGGTAAAGACAGGAATCTTTCCGAAAGAGTTTACTGATTGTGAAACTGGCCTTCCAAACAGTTAAATATATTTATATTTTTGAATTATCATTAAAAATATAGTAATCATAAATTCAATAAAGTTTTTAAGATAATTATTTTGAATAAAAATTTTAAATATCTACTATTTCAATAATTTAAGTTATTTAAGGTTGTTTTTTTACTAAAATGTTCGTCAAATAACCGGAGAGGTAGGCCAGATTTTTCGTGCCAAAAATTTTAAGGAAGATAGGCTTGTGTACATCAATCTTATCAAGAAATTTATTTGTAAATTTGATTGGTTAACTTTTTTTCTGCGTAAGAACTCAAAGTGTTTCCCCGGGGAAACACTTAAGATCTTGACGTAGAGTATAAATACTAAATTTTTAAACACAATATTATAATTTTTCATTTATATTATCTTCTATTCCATCCTCATAACTAATCAAAACCATACTCTTAATAATAATATACATATCTAGCATAGATAAATCTTCTATTTATTATTAAACAATCTGTTTAAAGATATTTAGAGGAGATCAATCTAAGCCTCGAAAGGTCTGGAGAGCAAATCTTTCACAAATAAAAATATTAGTAAAATGAAATTTTTAAAAAAATTTACAACAGGAAACAAAATAATTATTAATTTTTTAAAGGTTTTTTTTTATGAAATCAAGATGATTTTTTTTACTGTAAAGTTCTACAATATAATTTAACTATTTTATAATAATAATTAATAATAAGTATATAATTTAATAAAAATAAAATAATAATGATTTTATTATTTAAATTTTAATATCAATATATAGCTATAGAAACAATCGATTTAATTTTAATAATAATATTATTATTAAAAATTAATATATTTTTTTAAATATAATAAGAATATAAAAATTGCAATTAATATATAAAAAATATATTTTTTAAATCAACTATGTGTTGTAGTCTTTTTTTGGAGGCCTACCCAACAGAGCGGGGACGCTCTGTTGGGTAGGCCTCCAAAAAATAAACACAAAAAAAGTATAAAAAAATTTTTTTTATACTTATTAATTATTTTAGATATATTAAATATAATTTTATTTGAAAATGTAGCTTATTTAAATATAAAACAATTATTAAGATAATTTTTATGTAAATTATATTAATAAATAACAAAAATAATAGCGATAAAAAAATTTAAAAAAATACTCGCTTTCCTGAAGTCTAGCAACTGGAGGGGGTGATGAGGTGGATCATTTTTGCTGAGAATAGACGTCCTTTATTATTCTCAAAACTGGTATACTTTTCTTTGAGAATATCCACTTTTTAGCAAGCGCTGTTTTTTTATCCATCTTTCAGCCGCGCGTTGGGCATCTTCTTCGCAAGCGAAAGGTTGTTGACTAAGCGTCCTTAAGGCAGCTTTTCCAGCAATTAAAGTTTTATTAATTTTTTTCTCAAAGGTTAATTCCTGTTTTTTGGCCATTAAAGAGGAATGGTAAGTAACCCAAAGATATTCTTTATTTCCGTAATTTACAATTTTCTTATAGAATGAATATCGTTCGTCATCTAAGACTGGAGTCATGTCAAGGTCCCCATAAATAAGAGCCTTAGATTCGGTATTGGTCTCGGGAACCCTGGTAATCAATTCGGCGTCGGGAGGGAAATTAGCAAGATTATTTTGACTAAAAAAACGGCATCGGCGATAAAGAACGGTTTTTGAAAATTTTCTGGATTTTTTAAGTTAGCTCTCAAAGCTTTCATGGTATTTTGAATACTTGCGGCCAACTCCTTATTGTCACTGCCGTTTCCTGAAAAAGAATGCATATATATTGGAAGCCCAAATATGTACTTTACCAACGATAAAGAGAATAAATTTAGGTTGTTTTGACCAGTCTTAGAGTGTCCTGGGACAATTTGGACAGAACCATTTTTAGCGTTTTTAAACTCTCCTTTGACACAAAAATTTGTAGTATCAGCATGATATACAGTTTTATCTGTAATTTTATTAATTATTTTATCTAAATTAGGTATTTTACTTAATACTATAGGTGTAAGATAACTTGAAAACGAAAGAAAAAAAGCATCTGGACCGAAATCAGAAATTGCCTCTAAAGATCTAGCTAAAGCATCATCATTAAAGTATGAATGACTAATATCACGACCAAATATTTCGTATAAAGGCATTTTACTCATTTCATCAGATATATTATATAAAGCTCTTTTATTAAATGACAAACCATTAATAAGTAAAGCTATAAAAGATTCACCATGGGTAATATTATGAGGCCTAACCTTCAGAAGAAGGGAATCTATAAATTCGATGACACCACTTTCTTTACAAAATGTACTGATAATACATTTTGAATCAATTTTAATTCCAATAAAATTATCAGTATTATCAATATTATTATTTAAAGAATTCATTTTATCCTCCATATTAGTAAAAGAAAAAAAAGGAAAATAATAAAGAAAATAAAACTGTTAATTGAATGATAAATAAATAAATAATAGACATATAAACACCTATTATTATTAAATATGCATTGTTATGCCAATATCAGACCCGGTAAAAATAATGACCTCCATAGGTCAAAAAACTAAGGAGAGGAAAATAAACTGATAAAATATAGCCTGGATTCCCGAAAGAGTCAGCCATACGAGCCGATCGCTAAAGTTGAAAAACAAATAGAATTAAGAACATTTAATACCAAATGACGCTAAAATTTGTCTATTAACTTTACTTATAGGA